>JAJZDM010000019.1 GCA_021806005.1 Acidobacteriota bacterium
CCTCGACCCCAACACCGTTCCCGGTCCGCTGCATGGTCTGCAGATCGCAGTGCCGCGCTACTCTCCGGATGGCAGGAGTATCGCCTTCATCGGCGGCCTGATGAGCGACCAGGGCTCAACCGGTGGTGATGTTTACATCGTCTCAAGCAAAGGCAGTAAGGCTACAGGAGGCGTTCCGGTGGACGTCACCGCCAACATCGACGGCACCCCTTGCTTCGAGGGCTGGTTGAATCGCCACGTCATCGGCTTCGTCGAGGATCGCCGCGGACACATCCTGCTCTCCAGCTACAACGTGGATAGCCATGCGCCGGCCGGCGCGCCACTGGACCTGGGTACGGTCTCCATCGCCGGGGGGCCCATCAAGGACGCCGCCTGGACAGAACTGGCCGGCGGCCTGGCCTTTGTCAAACGAGGACCGGCGCTTCCGCCGGAGATCTGGGCTGGACGCTGGGGCGCGGTGCAACAGGTCACGCACCTGAACGACGCTATCAAGCTGAACCCGCCCCGGTTTGAGTCCATCGAGTGGAAGAACGAGGGGTTCAACGTCCAGGGCTGGCTTACCTTCCCTCAAAACTATGACCCCGCAAAGAAGTATCCGCTGATCGTCGAGGTCCACGGCGGCCCATCCGCCTCGGCTGGCCCGCGACCCAACGCCATGTGGTCAGAACAGGGCTACTTCGTGCTGGCGCCCAACCCCCGCGGCTCCTTCGGGCAGGGGGAGCGGTTCGTCCAGGCCAACCGCAAGGACTTCGGCTACGGGGACCTGCGCGACATCCTGAAGGGGATGGACACCATCGAGGCCAGGTACCCCATCGACAAACAGCGTGAGGGGATCACCGGATGGAGTTACGGCGGGTTCATGACCATGTTCGCTGTCACCCAGACGAATCGCTTCCATGCCGCCGTGGCCGGCGCCGGCCTCTCAGACTGGCTCTCCTACTACGGTGAAAACTCCATTGACCAGTGGATGATTCCGTTCTTCGGCGCCAGCGTCTACGATGACCCGGCGGTCTATGCGAAATCCTCCGCCATCAACTACGTCAGAAACGTCAAAACACCCACTCTGGTCGTGGTCGGGGATCGCGACGGGGAGTGTCCGGCACCGCAATCCTTCGAGTTCTGGCACGCCCTGCGCGACCTTGGCGTCAAGACCCAACTGGTGGTCTATCCCAACGAAGGCCATCGCTTCCGCGACCCGGCCCATATCCAGGACGTGAGCGCGCGCTCCATTCGCTGGTTCGCACAGAACATGCCGGCTGGCCACTGAAGCGAATGCTCACAGGACATAGGTGCCGGGTTCGTCCCCACCGGCACCTTCCGGCTTCTGCCCTTTCAGGACAGACCCGTCGATCTCCGGCGGGGGAGGGAACACCCGGCGTCGGACGCCTACCGGCCCCTGTTCCCCGGCTCCAGCCCTGCTTCCATTTTGCAAAATCTTCTCCAGTTCGACGGTTTTCTTGCCTTCCCTATTTGCTCACCGACCGTCGAACCCCTAAACTGGAGACTCGAAAGTTATCACAGTTGACGGTATGACCGTTCAGCTTTCGTTCTAGTTGAACGGGGAGGTTCTTAGTGCGGTTGTTTCTCTCGAAAAAGGTGCGTCGCTTCACTGGTCTCGCAGCTCTTCTCTTCCTTGCGCTTCCCCTGGGTCTGTCCGTGACTGGCTGTGCTCACCACTCAGCCCCTTTGGTTTATTGCAATGCGGGCGACTCTGGTCCGGTGCTCGGCCAGGCGTACTCTATTGAGCTGTCCCCCACCCTGGCTACCACCGGCGAGAGCCTGAACTACGCCCAGATGGGCGTCACCCTATCCGCTGCGGCATACGACTGCAAGGGCAACTCGGTATCTGTCAAATCCTTCACCTACGGCAGCACCAGCAGCTTTGAGAACAACGTAAACGGTGGGCCGATCTTCGCCGATATCAATCCATCCACCGGCCAGGTCTGCGGTGGAACCTGGAATCGCAACACCGGCGGCGGGGTTGCGGATTACACCATCTGCAACCCTCCCAGCCCCCTGCCCACACAGTATGTCGCGCAGGTAACCGCAGAAGCGGACGGCGTGACCAGCAATGCAATTGATGTCTATGTTCATCCCGTAGCCACGGGAGTGGTGCTTGGCCCGGCTTCTACCTCCTGCGCCGCCGGAGCGGATGTGGGTACGGACTGCTGCCCCAATGACACCGTCGGAACGCCTGTCCCCACGCCGGCAGGTGTGGTGGACGGCAGCAAGTGCATCTCCCAGAATCAGGTCGGGCAACTCATCGCCAGGGTCTACGACAACGGCGGCACCACGGGAAGCGCAGCGGACAACATCACCTGCAAGGTGGGCCATCTCACCTTCGGCGCTCAGACCTCCGGCATCGTCTCGATCGATGAGAACGGTGCAGCCACCGCAGAGATGCCGGGCTCAACCGTCATTACTGCCACCATCGCCAACTCCTCAACGGCCACCAACGCCGGCCTCTTCGCCACCTGCCCACCGGCATCCATCGCGCTCCAGAATCCCAACGATCCCACGGCTACCAGCGTCACCGTCCCCATTTTGACCGAACAGCCGCTGAACACCACCGTTGTGGATACAAATGGAAACGTCATCACCGGGCTCAGCCTCGAGTTCAACTCCACCACTCCGCAGACCATTCCGACCGCCATTGGCTCGGTCAAGCCGGAGTTTCCCGGCTCGGCGGACATCACCGCGGTGTGCCAACCCGCCTCCTGCAACCCGGCTCCCTTCAGTCAACTCGGACTGTATGGAACCGGCAAGGCGATCACCTCCAATCCGATTACCGTGAACGCCTCCGGCACCAGCAGCACCGTGGTCTACATGGGCAGCACCTCTTCGCAGTACGTCGCCTTCCGCGACTTCACCACCAACGAGACCAGCACCCTCATCTATCTGCCCTGGGTACCCAACTCGATGGTGATGAACCTGGCCGGTACAGGCATCTACCTCGGCAGCCAGGAAGGCCTGATGACGATCTCAACCGGCACGAACACCGTCTCCGCAGCCAATCAGGAGGTTCAGGGCGAGGTTCTGTCCGTATCCCCCGATGGCACCACGCTGGTCGTAACCGATCCGCCCCTGGAGACGATCTCCCTGGTCTCGGCGACCACCGGCGCAGTGATCAGCAGCTATACCGGTGTCGGCACCAGCGCCTCATGGTCTCCTGACACCCAGGCTGTTTACATCACCACCACCACGAACCAGGTTCTCACTCATTCCACCTACACCGATTGGCAGAGTGCGACGGCCGGAGAGATTTACACAGGCACCACCGTCACCGTGCCCAGCATCGGGGCGTTCTTCGCCGGGCCCAATACCACCGATGGCCGCAGCTACTGCCCATCCAGCACGGTTTCAACCACTGGCTTGCCACCCACGGTGGGCAATGAGTTCATCCCACTGGTCGCTCAGAACGCAGTGGCCACCGACCAGATCACCGCAACCAACAACGGTCTGCACATCATCGGCGCCCATGCCAATGGCACTTCATCCAACCTCACCGACATCGACCTGGCTCTGCCGTTGCCAACCACCTCACCTGCGGCTGGCGTCAACTACGGCTGTCCCATTCCACCCGCGACCCAACCTGCCAAGGGTTACTTTGGAACAACAGTGAATGGCCCCATACCCTTGACCGGGATCAACGCCGCCACTATCACCGGTATCCAGGCCTCTACAAACTCTGAGGCGGTCTTTGTAAACTACACCCTGCCTACCGGAGTCACAACCGGAGGCGGCACTCTGCCCCTCTACCTGCCCCCCTCCAGCGGGGCCGGGACACTGCAGATCCTCACCCTCGGCAACGGCGCCACCGCCGCAACGGCCCCCGTCTCCGGAGTCTTCAGCACCGACAACTTCACGTACTACGTGGGCACCGGCTCCAGCGATGGACTCTCAACCGACAACGATGTCCACGAGATCACAATGACCTATCCAACCAGCGGCCCCCCCACGGCGACCGAGGCGCCCGGTGCGGTCATCACTCCCTTGCTTCCGCTCTCAACCGGCCCCGGATATGCGCCCGTGAACCTGATCGCTCAGTACCCGAAGAGAACCACCAACTAGATCAGCTCCGAGAGTTCCGCACGGCAAAAAGAGAAACGCCCCAACCCTGTCTTCGTTCAAAGGGTTGGGGCGTTTCTCTTGGCGATGATGGCTCAATTCGGATACACCGGCGGCGCAACTGCGACCTTTACGCTGGGCATCGGGCAACTACCCGGCCCGCTACACTCTGCTGCCCGCGTTCAGCCGGGACTCCAGCAGCTCGCGACCCACCGCATCCAACACTCCATTGAGGAAATGGAGACTCTCCGGGGCGGCATAACGGCGCGCAATCTCAAGGGTTTCATTGATGATCACCGCGGCTGGCGTCTTCGGATAACCAAGCATCTCCGCCACCGCGCAGCGGAGCAGGTTGCGGTCCACCACCGGCATGCGCTCCAGACGCCAGTTCTGCGCATGCCGCTGTATCATGGCGTCGACATCCTCCTCGCGCTGAGTCGCAAGACGGTGCAGATCGTCCGCAAACCCTCTTGTCTCTTCGTCCACATCTTCGCGGGAGGCCCAGAAGAGTCGCTCAACCTCCTCCGGCTTCTGCTTGCCCAGGTCGCCCTGAAAAAGCATCTGCATCGCCAATTCACGTGACTTTCGGCGCGTTCCCATCAGGAGCCCACCTCGATAACGGCTGTGGAGACACGGCCGTTCTCCATTTGTATCTTCTCCTGGATGGACGCCATCTCAATGGCCGCGATACCCGCCTCAAAGCCCTTGTTGCCGGACTTCAGTCCAGCCCGGTCCAGGGCCTGCTCCAGAGTCTCGCAGGTAAGCACGCCGAAGGCATGCGGAACCCCTGTCTCCTGTTGCGACTGGCCAATGCCTCGGGCGACTTCGTTGTAGATCGCCTCGTAGTGGGCCGTCTCGCCGCGCAGCAGCACCCCCAGCGTGATAATGGCCGCAAAGCGCCCGGTCTCAGCCAGTGTCCGGGCCGCCGACGGGATCTCCCAGGCGCCTGGAACTCGAACGATCTCGACATCCGTCCGCGCACAACCGCTGCGCAACAGGGCATCGAGAGCCCCTTGCAGAAGGCGATCTGTGATCACGGCATTCCAGCGTGCCGCCACAATGGCAAATCTCCTGCCAGCCGCCGACAAGTCGCCTTCGATCGCCATCGGACGGTTGTGCAACGGGTTCTCTGACTGCCAGAAGGCCACACTGAGGCCTGGACGGAGCTCTACCGTAAAGAGTCTCGCATTCCAATCCGTCAACGTCGGCTCTGAGATCCCACCGGCGGCTCCTTCAGGGCGGCCCATCAACCAGGTCTTTACCGCAGTGTGGATCTCATCCAGTGCCGTCACCTCAATCAACAAAGGGGGGTCAGCAGGCAGACGTCCGTATACAAGTTCCAGATTTCCCAGCGGAGCAAGGAATGCCGCACCTCTTGAGGAGTTCTCGCTGCTGCTCTCTTGCTGCGCGCGCTCGCTCCAACCCTTACCCTGTTCGAAGCCCAGAGCCTCGAACAGCTCCGCAAGCTCGCTGAAGTCAGCCTCGGAGGCGACCCGCACCACGGCTGTGAGTCCTTTGATCATAAGTAGATTGTACCGTCAGAGCAGGGGCACCCTGGCGACTCCCCGATCAGACCTACTGAACCTTTCCGCTGCTCAGGTCGTACACCACGAAACCCAGATCATTCAGCTTGCTGATCGCAGTTTCCATGTTGCGGCGCACAGCGGGCTCGTCTGCGGCCGGGATCTCATGGGCCTCTTCCACCGCCACAACGCGGCCGTAGGGCCAGCAGGAGTGGGGAATCGCGCTCATGGCCTGGCCCAGGGTCGAGACGCTGATCGCTGCCTCCTGGCGCCGGGCGTTGATGGGACGGAACATGCCTCCAACCCCGATCGACGTCGGGTTAGCATCACTCAGCAACACGTGCAGTTCCAGCATGCTGGGCTCAATGGTAAGAACCGGGTTCTGCCAGCTGTCAAAGCTGTGCACCGTCATGAACGTACTTTTGGTGGGAGCGGGAATCTGTTCGATCTCCTCGCGTTCGAGCTCCAGTTGGGTCTGGGTCTGAGTCTGGGTCTGCTGTGACTGGAGAGCCCTCGAGGCTCGGCAACCGCATGGTATGACCAGAAGCCCGCCAAGCAGCGCGGGGAGAAGACAACGGTTCGGCAGCTTGCAGAGTTTCAGCATCCGTTCAGGATACCAAGCGGTTGCGGCCGGTTCCATGCAGCCTCCCCGGCCGCCGGCGTCATCCAAACCTTCGCTGGAACACTCTTGTTCTGGAAAGCTCCAGGTACAACGTTCTGGCGGTCCGACGGAAGAAGAGATCCGGACTCCATCTGATCTCTGCCAGCGAGTTGCCGGAAGAAGTTCACTGCTAATAGGTGCGCAGTGATATCACTACTATCGCTGCCCATACGTCTAACTGCTCGACAGTAATTTATTGAATGAACATGCTGTAATTTTCGAGCGGTTTTTTCCCTCTTCGCGGAAGAGGCGAATCGCCGCATCAACTTGCGTGAAGACCCATCCCTGTCTGGTGAAATCCAATTCATCGGCAAGGAAAGAGGGTACACGCGGCGTGTTCCCATGAAGGATATGTGGATGGAAAAAGAGAGAAGCAGCTATGCTCAAAGGATGAGATGTATGTTGGCCCTGCTTTGCTTCCTGCCTGTTTATCTGATGCAATCAGGGGAGGCTCAAACTACAGTCAGTCCGATGGCAAACCCATCCCAGAGTCAAACCGTACCACAATCAAATTCGCAGCCCCGGACCAGTGACGGCATCAACCGAACTCTCGGCGGTACGGTAACGGATGAGGATGGAGCTCTTCTCCCTGGAGCCAGCGTGACCCTGCTCAGTGGAGGGCAGTCGCTCACCATGGTGACCAACGCTGCAGGACACTTCAATTTTTCAAATGTTGCGGCCGGTCCCTACACCTTGAAGATCAAGGCCAAGGGAATGGAGAGCCACACTGAATCAGGGACACTGAATGTGGACGAGTCCCTGGATCTGCCGCCCATTGCGCTGACGATCACCGTCAGCGATCAGATTGTGGTGTCAGGACTGACCCAGCATGAGTTGGCGCAAAAACAGATGAAGCAGGAGGAGACGCAACGCGTAATAGGCGTAATCCCCAACTTCTATGTGGCCTACAACTGGAACGCCGCACCTCTCTCGCCTGGGCAAAAATTCAACCTTGCCTTTCGCTCCATCGCTGACCCGGCGATCTGGGTGCTTGGCGCCGGATTAGCCGGGTTCCAACAGATGACCAACCAGTTCAGCGGCTACGGATCCGGATGGCAGGGCTATGGCAAACGTTATGGCGCAGTGCTGGCCAACCGGGCGGTCGGCGGGATATTGGGCGGTGCGGTGTTTCCCATCGTCTTCCGCCAGGATCCCCGATACTTCTACAAGGGCACAGGAACCACTTGGCAACGGACATGGTATGCCATCTCGCGGGCGGTGATTGAGCGCGGCGATAACGGTAAATGGCAGCCGGCCTATTCCAACGTACTGGGTGACTTCTCCGCAGGAGCGATCTCGAACCTGTATTACCCCGCAAGCAACCAGACCGGCGTCGGCCTGACCCTTGAGAATGGGTCGGTCGACGTGGGCTTCAACGCGCTGGAGAATCTCATGCAGGAGTTCGTGCTCAAGAAGTTCACCTCAGGATGGAAGAAACACCCTGCGCCGACCCCACCCTGAGAGACTCCAGCCATGCGGTCCACGCTGACCGTTCCATCCATCCAGATCCCGGCGCCCGTCCCTAACGCCCCTGCCAGACCGGTGGCCGCTTGGCAAGAAATGCGCTGAGCCCCTCCTGCTTGTCAGCGGTGGCGCAGAGCCGCCCGAAGATCTCCGCTTCCGTGTCCAGTGCTTCAGCCAGCAGATGATCTTCGCCTCGGGCAACGGATTCGAGAACACCAGCGACCGCCAGCGGGGCCATCGCGGCGATCGCGCCGGCTAACGCCCGTGCTCGAGGCAGAAGCTCAGCGGCCGGGACGACCTCGTCCACCAGGCCGAGCTGCAAAGCCTCGGAGGCGTTCGCTATGTGAGCGGAGAGCATGAGGCGAAGCGCTCTGCTGCGTCCGATCAGTCTCGTGAGCCGCTGGGTTCCGCCATATCCAGGGATCAGACCCAGCTTCACCTCAGGGAAGCCCAGGCGGGCCGTCTCACTGGCAATACGCAACGTACAGGCAAGGGCCAGCTCACAGCCACCTCCCAGCGCCACTCCGTTGATGGCTCCAATCACTGGCTTGCCGGCTCGCTCCAATTGGGTGTGGATTAGGCCAAACACCTGGTGGCCTCGCTGAGCGGCAGATGTACCGGTCGCTGCATCGGTTTCAGCAAGCGCGCGGATATCGGCGCCCGCGGCAAAGGCGCGATCACCACTGCCAGTGATGATCACCACGCGGACGGCAGGGTCGCCAGCCAGGGTGGTGAACAGACGCTCAAGCTCATCGAACATGGTGCTGTTCAGAGCATGAAGCACCTCGGGACGATGCAGCGTCACCGCGGCAATGGGGCCCTCCAGGGCAAGCTGGAGCGTGGAGAGCTCGGTCTCAGGTTCAGGCTTGGCGTTGGTCATGGGTCTCTGGGCTTCCATGCGTCTCTGGGCCTCCACGGGCCTCTGGGGGTTGATGCTGGCTCTACGGCCAGGATATGCAGGCCAGGTACGTCCACCAGCCACTCCGTTGCTGGTCTCGCCCCTGTCGATGGCCTGCGCCTCGATGAGAACCGGGCAAACCGTCAGCCGCACTCCGTCCCCGATCCTTCTTAAAGCACTAACTCCTTGATCGTACACGGTTTTCCGGACTTTCATCGAGATCACCCCAGATATGCTGGAGCAGACGAAACTTTTTATGAGGTTGAACCATCTTTACGATATAAAGATCTTCTTATCGCACGATTTACGATCAAAATCAGGAACAGATCACACAGAAGAGGTTATGGAATGGCTTTGGAAGGTAGCCGGGACACTGGACCGCAGGGTGGGGATGCGGGTCAGCCTTCAGCGTCGCTTGGTGGAGAGAGAAAACCGGCTCTTCAGGAGCATGGTGGAACGCCTGCGGAACTGACGGAGAAGAAGTCGCATCAAGGGCTATGGATCAAGCTGGCGATCGCGGCGCTGCTGGCCGTGGCCCTGGTCTACTGGATGACCAAGCCATATGGAAGCAATAATCCCGCTGCTGGCCAGGCCGGCCGCTTCGGCGCCGGACCGGCTGCGATTACCGCAGGCGAGATCACCACCGGGAGCATCAACGAGTACGTGGAGGCCCTGGGCACAGTGACCCCGATCTCCACTATCACCCTCTATAGCCAGGTTACCGGCATTGTCACGTCCGTCCACTATCAAGAGGGTCAGTACGTGCATCAGGGAGACCCCCTGGTCGATATCGATCCGCGCCCCTACCAGTCAACACTGGACGCCGCTGAGGGCCAACTGCTGCATGACCAGGGCGTGCTCGCTGAAGCCAAGATGGACCTGCAGCGCTACAGCGAGGCATGGGCACAGAACGCCATTCAGAAGCAGGAACTCGACGACCAGGAAAAACTGGTCATCCAGGAAGAAGGGACCGTCAAGCAGGACGAGGGCACGGTCGCCTATGACAAGGTCGAACTCTCCTACTGCCACATCGTTGCTCCCATCGATGGGCGGGTTGGACTGCGCCTGGTGGACCCGGGCAACACGGTCTTCTCGGGTACCGGCTCAACGTTGGTGGTCGTCACGCAGTTGCAGCCGATCACGGTGGTCTTCGAAGTCTCCGAGGACGACCTGCCAGAGGTACAGGAGCAGCTCAAAACCAACCACGCGATGCGAGTGGATGCATTCGATCGCGAGGACGTGAAAAATCTTGGAGCCGGCAAACTCATCGCTCTGGACAACGAGATCGACACAACCACCGGAACCGTGAAGTTCCGTGCTACCTTCCCGAACCGCGATCTCGCGCTGTTTCCCAATCAGTTTGTGAATGCGCGGTTGCTGGTAAAGACGCTGGCCAACGCAACACTGGCCCCCACGGCGGCCGTGCAATACAACGGCACCGCGGCATTCGTCTACATCGTCAACCCCAACCAGACGGTGAGCGTGCATCCGGTGCAGGTGGTTACTGGCAACGACCGAGTCACGGCGATCACCGGTGTTAACCCGGGTACAACGGTCGCTATCAGCGGCTTTGACCGTCTCGAAGATGGCGCCAAGGTCCAGGTGCACAAGAAGCCGCGCAGGACTACACGCACCAGAGGCATGGGGCCGGGCTCTTCAGCTTCCACAGCCTCCCCCGGTTCACCTGGATCTCCCGCAACCAACTCCTCCACAGCAACCGCCTCTGCCCCCACGGGCTCTTCCATAGGTGGTAGCAGAGCCTCATGAGCCCTTCGCGCCCATTTATTCTCCGTCCCGTTGCGACGGCTCTGCTGATGGCTGCAATCTTTCTGGCAGGCGGTGTTGCGTTCTTCCAACTGCCCGTCTCAGCATTGCCCGAGGTCGACTACCCCACCATCCAGGTGATCACGTTCTACCCAGGAGCGAGCCCAGAGGTAGTCGCAACGGCTGTGACGGCTCCCTTGGAGCGGGAGTTCGGCCAGGTTCCAGGATTGAGCGAGATGACTTCGACCAGCTCCGGCGGGTCATCGATCATCGTCATGCAGTTCCAGCTCAGCCTGGACATCGACGTCGCTGAGGAGGAGGTGCAGGAGGCGATCGATGCCGCCCAAAGCTATCTTCCCGCGGACCTGCCCGCGCCACCGGTCTACAGCAAGTCGAACCCGGCCGATGCTCCGGTATTGACACTCGCCCTGACCTCCAAGACCATGCCGCTCTCCAAGGTGGAAGACCTGGCGGATACGCAGCTTTCACCGAAGATCTCGCAAGTCTCCGGGGTTGGCATGGTGAGCATCTCCGGCGGAGAAAAGCCGGCGGTGCGCATCCAGGTGGATCCAACCCAGTTGGCGGCGTACGGAATCAACCTGGAAGACGTGCGCAATGCGCTTACCGCCAACAGCCTGGATAGCGCCAAGGGCAACTTCGATGGGCCAACCCAGGATTACACCATCAACTCCAACGACCAACTCCTGAAAGCCGCGGACTACAAGTCCGTCGTCGTGGCCTACCGGAACGGCGCGCCGGTGATGCTCACCGATCTCGGGCACGTCATCGATGGTGTGGAGAACAACAAGCTGGCCGCGTGGAGCAATGCCACGCCGGCAGTGATCCTGAACATTCAGCGGCAGCCAAACGCGAACACCATCCAGGTGGTGGACACCATCGAGAAGCTCCTCCCGCATCTCGAGGCTGGGCTGCCGCAATCCGTGCACGTCAAGATCATCACCGACCGCACCACCGACATTCGCGCCTCCGTCGACGACGTCGAGTTCGAACTGATGCTCGTCATTGCGCTGGTCGTCATGGTGATCTTCCTCTTCCTGCGCAGCTTGTCGGCGACCATCATTCCCAGCATCGCGGTGCCGCTTTCGCTGATTGGAACCTTCGGCGTGATGTATCTCGTGGGCTTCAGCCTGAATAACCTGACCATGATGGCGCTCACCATCTCCACCGGATTCGTGGTGGATGACGCCATCGTGATGATCGAGAATATTGCGCGCTTCATGGAAGAGGGCATGGCCCCGATGGAGGCCGCGCTGATCGGCGCTGAACAGATCGGGTTCACCATTCTCTCGCTGACTGTCTCGCTGATCGCGGTTCTGATTCCGCTGCTGTTCATGGGCGACGTCGCTGGTCGACTCTTCCGCCAGTTCGCTGTCACCCTGGCGGTCACCATCATCTTCTCGGCGTTCATCTCCCTGACGCTGACGCCCATGATGTCCGCGCGCATCCTCAAACACGACCCCAAGAGAGAACAGGGATGGTTCTACCGCAAGAGCGAGCGCGTCTTTGAGGCAATCATCGCGTTCTACGGACGCACCCTGCGCTGGGTGCTGCGCTATCAGAAGACCACCCTGCTGGTTGCCCTTGGAACGCTGGTATTGACCGTCGTCCAGTACATCGAGATCCCCAAGGGCTTCTTCCCTGTTCAGGACACAGGCATCATCCAGGGCATCACCGAGGCTTCTCCTTCCATCTCTTTCCCGGAGATGGAACAAAGGCAACAGGAGGTTGCAAAGATCATCCTCGCCGATCCCGCGGTACAGGGGATCTCCTCGTTTATCGGCGCGGACGGCACCAACACTACTCTCAACAGCGGCCGTATCCAGATCAATCTGAAGCCGCTGCAGCAGCGCAGGATGGATGTGAGCGCAGTGATCAACCGGCTTGCGCAGGAACTGCGCGACGTTCCCGGCATCACCCTTTACATGCAACCGGTGCAGGATCTGACCGTGGATGCGCTGGTGACTCGAACGGAGTATCAATACACGTTGGAGGATCCACACAAGACGGAGTTGGCGGAAGCCACCGCCAGGCTCGTGGCGAAGCTTAAAACGCTTCCTCAACTCACCGATGTAGCCACGGATCAGCAACTGGGTGCGGCATCCGAAGAGGTAGAGATTGATCGCGAGACCGCCTCGCGGTTCGGGATTACGCCGAACGCCATCGACAATACGTTGTATGACGCCTTCGGACAGCGTGAAGTGAATATCACCTTCACGGAGCTGAATCAGTACCACGTGATTCTGGAGACAGTTCCAAAGTTCCAATCCGATCCGCACATGCTCAACGACCTTTACGTGCAGGCAACCTCGACAGGCACGGTTGCGGCAACTCCCTCAAGCACCCAGGGATCGTCGTCTGGCGCGGGCAATGGATCGGCCGCTTCATCCGCATCCATTCTCACCGCTACGGGGACCAACGGCGTCTCTGCCGCAGCTCCCTCGACTTCAGCACTCTCTGCGCAGAATTCGACCCTCACCCTGGCGACCCAGACGATCAACCCGAGTTCGGCGCTGTCGTCGGCTTCCTCCTCCTCCACCATCCCGACCGTGCTCTCCAACGTAAGCACCAGCACCGGAACCTCATCGAGTCTGAATACCTCCCTGGCAGGCACCTCGCGTTCCACCAGCTCTTCCGGGAGTGGCTCGTCCGGTGGAGGTGGAGGGTCCAGCTCATCCAGCACCAGCCAGGCGGAGGCAAGCCCTGTCCCGCTCAGCGCGTTTACCCGCTTTATACCCACCAGCGAGGCGCTGTCCGTCAACCATATGGGACAGTTTCCGTCCGTGACGGTCTCGTTCAACCTCGCCCCCGGTTACTCGCTGGGAGAGGCCCTGGATGCAATCAACCAGGTAATCAAGGAGCAGCATCTGCCGGCCAGCCTGGTATCAAACTACCAGGGAACGGCCGCGGCGTTTGAAGGATCCCTCTCCAATGAGGGCCTGCTGATTCTGGCGGCACTGGTCGTCGTGTATATCGTCCTCGGTGTGCTTTATGAGAGCTTCGTCCATCCCATTACGATCCTTTCCACGCTGCCCTCCGCGGGAGTCGGCGCTCTGCTGGCCCTGCAACTCTTCCACCTTGACCTGGACGTCGTCGCCGTCATCGGCATCATCCTGCTGATCGGTATCGTCAAGAAAAACGGCATCATGATGGTGGACTTCGCCCTGGAGGGTGAACGCGAACACGGCCTTGACGCCACCGAGGCCATCTACCAGGCCTCACTGCTGCGCTTCCGCCCCATTCTGATGACTACCATGGCTGCGCTGCTCAGCGGCATTCCTCTAGCCTTTGGAACCGGAATTGGACACGAGCTGCGCAAACCGCTGGGTGTGGCCATGGTAGGCGGCCTGCTGATCAGCCAGGTCCTGACGCTCTACACCACTCCGGTGATCTATATCTTCTTTGACAAACTCGGCTCCTGGTTTGCAGGCTCTTCAAACCAGGGCACGAACACTGGATCGGATGGGGACGGAAGCCACGAGGTGACTCCGGCATGAACCCCTCTCGGATCTTCATCGAACGGCCCGTCGCCACCACCCTGCTGACGATTGCGTTGGCCATCGCCGGCATCGTCTCCTTCGGTGTCTTGCCGGTAGCGCCGCTGCCCCAGGTGGACTTCCCATCCATCAGCGTCTCCGCCGGCTTGCCCGGAGCCAGCCCGGACATCATGGCGTCGTCGGTAGCCACGCCGCTGGAGCGCCAGTTCGCCCATATCGCCGGCATCAATGAGATGACATCGTCCAGTTCGCTGGGCAGCACCAGCGTCACGCTGGTCTTCGATCTCAACCGGGACATCAACGGAGCCGCGCGCGATGTACAGGCCGGCATCAACGCCGCCGCAACGTATCTACCCTCCAATCTCCCGCAGAACCCCACCTGGCGACTCGTGAATCCAGCCGACGCGCCCATCATGGTGATCGGCCTCAATTCAAAGATCTACGATGTCGAGCAGCTCTATGACTCAGCGTCCACCGTGCTCTCACAGAGAATCTCGCAGATCTATGGCGTAGGGTACGTGCGGGTGGTGGGCGCCTCTCTGCCCGCCGTGCGCGTCGAACTGAATCCGACGCTCATGAACAGTTACGGCATCAACCTGTCCAACGTGCAGGCCGTTCTCGGCGGGCAGAACGCGGACATGGCCGTGGGGCAGATCTCCAGCGGCAACCACAGCATCGACCTCATGACCAATGATCAGATATCCAGAGCCTCGCTCTACAGGCCGCTGATCGTGGGCTACCACAACGGCGGAGCCGTGCGGCTGGAAGATATCGCCGAAGTGATCGACTCCCAGCAGTCCATCCGCCAGGCAGGTTATCTGAATGGAGGTCCCTCGGTAAACCTGATCATCTACAGGCAGCCGGGCGTCAACATCATCACTACCGTCGATGCGATCAAGGCTGCGATCCCTTCTCTGCAGGCCTCCATTCCGCGCGGCGAACACATCTTTACCATCCTCGACCACACGCAGACCATTCGCGCTTCCGTGCATGACATTGAGATGACGCTCGTCATATCCGTGCTGCTCGTCATCCTGGTCGTCTTCCTCTTCCTGCGCAGCGTTCCTGCCACGCTGGTGCCCGCCGTAGCGGTCCCCGTCTCATTGATCGGCACCTGTTCGGTGATGTACCTCTGCGGATTTTCCCTGGACAACCTGTCGCTGATGGCGCTGGCAATCGCCAGCGGCTTCGTCGTCGACGATGCGATCGTGGTCATGGAGAACATCGCCCGCCACGTGGAAGCCGGGATGACCCCGGTCAAGGCCGCCTTGCAGGGCGCCGAGGAGATTGGCTTTACCGTCTTCTCGATCAGCGTCTCGCTGATTGCCGTCTTTATCCCCATTCTGCTGATGGGCGGCATCCTGGGGCGGCTGTTCCGCGAGTTTGCCATCACCCTCTCCACCGCGATCCTGGTCTCCATGGTGATCTCTCTCACCACCACGCCGATGATGTGCTCGCGGGTCATGCGCCCGGAGGAAGAACTGCACCATGGCCGCATCTACCAGGCCAGCGAGAGATTCTTCAAAGGGCTGCTGGAGGGCTACCGCAGATCGCTGGAATGGGTCCTTGATCATCCCGCGCTCATGCTGGCGGTCTTCGTCGCGGTTCTGGTGCTCAACGTCTTTCTTGTCCTGAAGTCCCCTACCGGCTTCTTCCCTCAGCAGGATACCGGCATCATGATGGGCCAGATGCAGGGACCGCAGGATCTCTCGTTTTTCGCGATGAACAAGGCCGTGCATGCCGCCAACCTCATCATCAGCCATGATCCTGGCGTGCAAAACGCGATGGCATTTACCGGCGGCTTTGGAGCCACCAACGGCGCCTTCACCTTCATTGCGCTCAAGCCCCTGAACGAACGCGATGCCAGCGCGGCGCAGATCATTGACCGGCTCCGGCCGCAGCTTGCCAAGGTGCCGGGGGCTGCCACCTATCTGCAGGCGGTACAGGACATCCGAATCGGTGGACGCATGTCAGCCGCCTTGTACCAGTACACACTCAGTGTAGAGACCACGGCTGACCTGGAGAAATACGGCCCCGAACTGCTGGACAGGCTGCGCAAGGCGCCGGGATTCCAGGACGTCAATACGGACCTGCAGGACAAGGGATTGCAGGCGCTGCTCACCTATGACCGGCCCACCGCCGCGCGACTGGGAGTGACGCCCAGCCTGATGGACCAGACGCTCTATGACGCCTTCGGCCAGGCAGAGGTCTCGGTGATCGATACCGAACTGAATCAGTACTACGTCGTGATGGAAGTGGCGCCCAAGTACTGGCAGTCTCCAGACGACCTCAAGAAGACCTACCTGATTCCAACGCAGGGCGGAGGCGCTATCCCGCTGAACTCGGTGATGGACTACGCGCCCTCAACGACCCCGCTGCAGGTCAATCACACTGGCCTGTTCCCCTCCGTCACCATAAGCTTCAATCTTGCCAAGGGAGTCTCGCTGAGCCAGGCCACCGATGAGATCAATCAGATCGAAAACAGCATGGACCTGCCCGACACCGTGCATGGAGAGTTTGCTGGAACCCTTCAGGCCTACAAGCAATCCCTGGGCTCCGAACCCTACCTCGTCCTGACCGCGGTTCTCGCTGTATATATCGTGCTTGGCGTTCTGTATGAGAGCCTGGTGCATCCAATCACCATTCTCTCTACGCTGCCGCCCGCCAGCCTCGGTGCGATGCTGGCGCTGCGCATCACGCATACCGAGTTGGACGTGATGTCGATCATCGGCATTATCCTGCTCATAGGAATCGTCAAGAAGAATGCCATCATGATGATCGACTTTGCCCTGAATGCAGAGCGGGTTGAGGGCAAGAACACGCGAGACTCGATCTTTGAGGCGTCGATGCTGCGCTTCCGGCCGATTCTGATGACCACCATGGCAGCCATGTTTGGAGCCGTACCCCTCGCGCTGGGAACAGGCATGGGATCAGAGTTGAGACGGCCGCTGGGAATTGCGATCATCGGCGGACTCGTGGTCAGCCAGGCGCTGACGCTGTTCACCACACCGGTGATCTACCTGTTCATGGACAATCTGCGCCTCAAGATCCAGGGAGACAGGCGGGCCCGGCTGTTCAGCGCAACTCCGGCCGGGACACAATGAAGGCAGGCCCTATGAGAATGGGAATGATGAGAGACAGCAACTCGCAAGAAGCGAAGACGGACAGATCGAGAGTCACCGTCTCGCCTGGAACCACCCAGCCCTTCGGCCGGGATGGCAGCAAGATTCGGCAGGCTTCCGCGAAGATTCTGCCCTGTATCGCCTGCGTTACCGCCGCGCTGCTCAGCGGCTGCCAGATCGGGCCAAAGTATGTGAGACCTGCGGCGCCGGCCCCCCCGGAGTTCAAGGAGGCCGCACCAGCAAAGTATACAAACGCACCGCAGGGAACCTGGCAGCCGGCCAATCCCCAGGATGCCGCGCTCAAGGGCAAGTGGTGGGAGATCTTTCATGAACCGGAACTGAATGCGCTGGAAGACCAACTGGACATCAACAACCAGAACATCGCAATGTTCTTCCAGGACTTCATGGCGGCGCGGGACGTGGTGCGCGAGGTGAATTCGCAGTTCTTTCCCTCGCTATCCGGTGGCCCGGCTTACCAACGATCCAAGACCCCGGCGGCTGCCTCCGGAGCCGTCGCTAGTTCGACAAAGGGAGTGACGGCAAACACCTTCCAGCTCACGGGTGATGCTAGCTGGGCGCCTGATCTCTGGGGCAAGATCCGTAACGAAGTGCAGGAATCCCAATATGCTGCGCAGGTAAGTGCTGCAGATCTGGTAGGCGAGCGGTTGACGGAGCAGGCATCCCTGGCAGAGTTCTTCTTCGAACTGCGCGGCCAGGATTCGCTGCAGCGTCTTTACAACCAGATTGTGGAGGCGGACCAACAGACCCTCACATTGACCAAGGCGCTGCTCACCACTGGTATCGACGATGCCCAGGCCGTCGCAGAAGAAGAGATCACATTGGAGAACGACGAGGCGACAGCCGCGGGAATTGCCACCAACCGCGCTATCTATGAACACGCCATCGCCGTGCTGATTGGCAAACCGGCATCGAGCTTTTCCATGGACGTAAGGGATCTCACCACTCCAGTACCCGCCATCCCGGTCGGCATGCCTTCGCAACTCCTGGAGCGGAGACCGGATATCGCTGCCGCGGAGCGCACCCTGGCCGAAGCGAATGCGTTGGTTGGCGTAGAGAAGACCGCCTTTTATCCGAACGTAACCATCACTGGCGGGGGTGGGTTCGAGTCCTCTACCCTTGGAAGCCTTTTCTCGGCGCCGGCACTGTTCTGGTCTGCCGGATCGTCTGCATCTGAACTCATCTTTGACGCCGGCCTGCGCAGAGCCACAGTGGCACAGTACGTCGCTCAGTACAGGGCGGACGTGGCCAGTTATCGGGAGACCGTCCTCACCGCGTTTCAACAGGTGGAGGACGCGATCGCCACCCTTCGGGTGACCTCCGCACAGATCCAGCAGCAGGACCAGGCGGTCCACTCCGCGCAGCACTCCCTCGACCTTGAACGATCACGCTATCAGACCGGGATCGATCCGTATCTGAACGTGTTGAGTGCGGAGACAACCCTGTTGAACGATCAGGAGTTGCAGGTTACTTCGCGTATCACCGAGATCACCGCCGCTGTGGGACTGGTGGAAGCTTTGGGCGGAGGTTGGGACACTACGCAACTGCCAGCCGCCTCCAGGATCACCAGCAAGGCGGCAGTGAGGCAGGTTGCAACAACGCCCTGATTGCACGGGACAAAAGCCCCTGAGTCAACATGCTGGCTACCACTCGCTGATAGTCCATGCTGGCTCGCCTAGAGCGCCTTTGCGATACCAACAGCGAGTAGCCCCGGGTTTTGCTGGCTCAAGACTCCCGCTTTCCAGCGCATCAGCTAAGGCAGTCTCGCTGTAGGTGTAGATGTCCGCAAACGACCACTCCACCATTGCGTTCGTGACTCCAGAACGACTTGGATTGAGGTGGAACGATTTTCGGCCACTGGCTCGATTTCAAGCAAAGCTGCGTCCTTCACTCATCGTCGTCATCGCATCGGCGGATCGAGGGCGGCCTCGGCCGGCCGCCCGGTCGTTGCCGTCGGCAGAGAGCTGCCGTTGCACTCTCTCATGATGATCCGGCAGCGATTCAAGCAAAATCCGAACCGTGAATTTTGTTGCCCTCGCTTTCATTCTCCCGCCCCGCTCATCGGTGCAACTCCTTGCCAGGTGTTGCTGTCCCACCGGCAGTGGTCACCGTTCGCCACTGTGCAAGAACTTGCGGCGGCAGCTTGTTCATCTGACTCAGGAATGTCGTGACCTGCCAGATCTGCTGATCGTTGAGGACCTGCTTCCACGCCGGCATCCCGCTGAGGCGCACGCCATGTTCGATGATGTAGAAGTTCTGGTTTTCAGACATATCGGGCGCGTCCTGCACGAACAGCGGCGCGCGCGGATAAAGCGCCTCCGCAAACATACCTCTGGGCCGCTCAAGATCTCCGTGGCAACCGGCGCAGTTCGTCTGATAGATGTTCATTCCCGCAACCAGGGTCGCATCCGTGGGTTCAAGCGGATTCCTGGTCTCCGGCGCCCTCCGGTCCAGGGCAGCGTCCAGAGACGGCATTGCAAGGCGCTTTTCAAGGATGCTCTCAGGAATGTCGGCTCGGGGATTGACGAGACCAAAGCGGATCCACAGGAATCCGCCCGCGAGAACAGCAACAGCTCCGGCAAAGGAACCGAAAAGGAATTTACCCATGGAAAGCCTCGATTCTGAATTGATTTTCAAACCAGCCGATTCAGTCTGCCCTATGCGCGCCAACCAGCGTCATTCGACCTGTCTGCAGGGTGCGCGCGCGGCTGAATGCTCCGCGAAGACGCCGAAGATCGTGCCCCTTTCCCGAAGCACATCATCTCTCCTCAATACCAAACACGGAGACCGAAGACGAAGCGTGAATCGTGCACGATCTCTCCCGACTGCCGGGCATATTCTGCCGCGCTGCCAAATTGACCGTTGTAGGCATAACCGATATATGGCACGAATTTTCGCGGAACTCATATCGCAGGCGGAGACCGGTATCGATCTCCGACAATTGTAGAGGGCCACTCGGCTTCGATGGGCGTTTTCCCTCCATGAAAACGCCACTGCAAGCCCGCTTCGGGATATCCATCAACACCGAAAATGCCCTGTATGTCCACCCACCGGGAGATCCCGCAACCGATCCAGCATCTGAATCTCATCCTTGCTTCTCTGCTGCTGGCAGTTCGCTTCATGGGTGTGCCGGAGTGCGACGGACCCTCTGTTGTTTTGGAGAAGTGCTCGTAAAATGGATTCGAGGCCTCGCGCCTGATCGATCAGTCATCCTTCCGGAGATTGAGATGAAGATCCGATGGAACCGTTCAGCCCTCCTCTTCCTCACCATCGCACTCTCAGCACCGTTTGCCATCGCCCAAACCTCTGTGGCCGGCAGCATCTATGGAGCCTTCAACGGATCTACAAACGGCAACGGCGTCCAGCAAAGCCCGGCCAACCAGGCTGGCGCACTGTTCGAACTTCGCCACATCTCCAATGCCATTCTTGGCTTCGAAGCCACGTACTCCTTCAACCGGGCAGATGAAACCTACACAAAGCAGCTTCCACAGCCCAGCCTGGCATGCCCGGGCACGTGTGAAGCGGTAGCCGAAACCCTCCAGGTTCCGGCCAATGCACACGAGATTACCGTTGACTGGACGCCCTCACTCCACTTCGCCAACTTTCGGCCGTTTGGGGTGCTTGGCCTTGGCGTCCTGCTCAACGTGCCCTCGGGCAGCCAGACTCTTACAACCATCCAGGGCACCCTCATGAGTTCACAGACGGTTAACGATGCAAGCACCTCCACCAGGGCGGTCTACGTCTACGGAGCAGGCCTTGATTGGGGTCTTTTGCCGCATCTCGGACTGCGGGTTCAGTATCGGGGCAACTTGTACTCTGCACCTGACCTCAGCTCGCTGTACTCCTCCACAGGTTCCTTCACCCACTCAGCCGAACCCATGGTAGGCGCTTACTTCAACTTCTGACGCTTTGGGAAGCCGCTGAGTCCCCTGCATCAAACGGCGTTCACGCACCCGCCTAAGTCCGCACGACCAACCGCTTCCAGAAGAACCTTCGTGTCCTTCGGACAAGAGCCCAGATCTCATCTCCGACGCAGGCCGTCCTGGCCTGATACATGAAAGGCCGGCAGCATCCTATCAACTGCTGGAACGGGAAACGGCATCCTCGATGGAGAATGCCGTTTCCGTTCACCGAAAAGCTCGTGCGATCTACTGGAAGCCGATCTCACTCAGGATCTTCGGGTTGGGATCGTCCACGTCCAGCAGGTTGTGGCAGGCGGAGCAGTCGTTCGTGATGGTCTCGCCACCCTTGGAGGTATGGTTGCCATCATGGCAGCGGAAGCAGCCTGGATAGTTCGTGTGACCGATGTTGTCCGGATAGGTTCCCCAGGTCACATGCATGTCCGGGAAGACGTTCCGATCGTAGATCTTGATCAGGGCCTGCGCAGCCTGTTCCACCTGCGCGCTCTCGTTGCTCCATACCGCTGGGTACTGATTGCGGTAGTAGGTTTCAAGTCCTGATTTGATCTTCGAACCGGCATCGGCTTGAGAGGCGTACTTCCCTTGCAGCAGCACCAGACCTTCTTTGTGGATGAAGGGAAGATCCGCACTGGGAATACCAGAGGCCATCGCCTCGTTGAGCGCATCCCCCGCCGTCTGGAAGGAGTGAGCCGCCATGGTATGGCAGTCCATACAATCCATGACGCGTCGGACACCCTTCACCGGCCCCTGCCAGGTTGAGTCGACGTACTCGGTCTCCTTCCCGTTCGAACCCGGCGCATAAACCGCAATGATCTTCTGGAAGCTGTTGTCGGTGGCCACGTACTCGATGTGGTTGAGGTGATGGCCATGGATACCGCTTAGATGGGAGAGAGAGTCGATTCCTCCCAGATGCAGCACCAGGATCGTCTTCGTCATGACGCTCTTCTCGTCATCGGAAAAATCAGTCTTTACCAACAGCTTGTCACCCAGGAAGCGTGTGGGATCGTGGCACTCCTCGCAAGTAGCGCGCGCTGGACGCAACTCGGAGAGCGGGGCCAGGATGGGACGAGGATACGTATCAAACGTGACACCCACCAACTGCTTCATGCCCGCCAGCTTGGCATCCACATAGTTGCCAAAGCCGCTGCCCACATGACACTCTACGCAGTCCACATGAGAGTGCGGCGACTGCTGATATGCCACCCACTGCGGACGCATCGGGACGTGGCACGCCGTGCCGCAGAAAGACGGATAGTCCATATAGGAGACGCCACGGTAGCTGGCGATACCCACGATGACAAAGTTGATGAAGGTTGCAGCCACAACAAAGTTGAGAGCATGACGAAACAAAGGCTCGTTGAAGTCAATGTCCGGGTAGAGGGAAGGCAGCTTGCCCGCCATCACAAGCTTGCGGCGCTGAATCGTGATTCCAATCGGAATCACGATCAGACCCAGAATGAACAGCAACGGCAGGAAGAAGAAGAGGACCAGGCCGACATATGGATTCCGTGATCCACCGTGACCTACGATATCCACCAGCCAGAAGCCGACCAGAACAAAGGCGGCCGCGGATGCCACCGCACCGCCGATCAGGCTGAGCGTATTCTTCCCCAGGAAGAAAAAGGGTTGAAGCCAATGCTTTTTAATGTGTTCAATTACTGACACGAATCGGACCTCATCGCTGGATTTTCGTTCTTACCAACCCATGCTTGCGTCGTTCCACGCAAGACTTGCTAGTTCGAATATCCAGCTACGCTCGTGTGGCAATAGAACCTACTGCCGGATATACGCACTCACTGACAATATCAGTAACACAATCCCAGCTGCTACAACTGTGAAACCTATCACTCTGCTCACCTTCAGAAGCGATCTCTCTGACCTGCAGGTGAGCTTCTCCTCCAATCGACCTTCGGCCACCAGGCGTCGATATTCGTCTGCATGCCTCTCCTTGAACTCCTCTTCCGATTGGATGCCGGTAAAGATCGTCGTGTCCATCGGGAAGTTATCCGGGCGCAGATGGCCGTTAATGAAGTGAATCGAAAAGATAAAGGTGGCGGCAAGCACCGCCTCCTCACCATGGACGATCTGCACCGCGTTCAGAGCCCAGCCGGGAAGGAACCTTCCGAAGAACGGCCCAAACCACATCACGTAGCCGGAGAATCCGATGATGATCATTCCCCAGAACACCGCCCAATAATCGAACTTCTCCCAGTAGGCGTAACGTTCAAAGTGCGGCTTACTCCCAAGCCCAAGGAACCAGCGGAAGTTTCCGATGATGTCCTGCAGGTCCTTCAGGTTGGGAACCATCGAATCCGGACCCCACAGCAGTCCCTTCTGTCCCTTCACCACAATGCGATACGCGATATTCCCAATGTGATACAGAAACTCCAGCGTCAGGATCACCGCACAGAACTTGTGAATGAACAGAATAGCTCCGAATCCGCCGAGGGTGAGGGCAAAGTGCTGCGCCCAGGCGTTCGTACTGAACCGGATGGTAAGCCCGGTGGCGGCGAGACCGAGAAACGTGCTGAACATGACAACGTGCATCCATCGCTGCATCGGAGTAAAGCGGACAAAGTACCGTTCTCCCTCCGGATGCGCTGTCGGTGATCCGCCGCCCGATCTCCCCTCTGCCAACTCGTTGCCTTCAACCCGAACTCCCTGGTCAGCCATTATCTTCCTCCTTTTGCTGTCCTGCTCTGAGCCTTCTCGACCAGCGAGCGGAGCAGCCAAAGCACGCTGTGCAGTACGAAGAACGTCATCACGCCGGTGATCAGCAGAACCATGAATATGCGGATGCAATAGAGGATCGGGAACCGCCGGAAGTTCTCGGGGTTTGCGTGGGGTTCATACTTTACAAAACCAGCGTTGGCCCCCGCATGGCAGCGGCCGCAGGTCTTCACCAGGTTGGCCGGGTTCACCGGAGACCGCGGGTCGGACGCCGGCAGAATCTCATGTTCGCCATGGCAGTCCGAGCATCGCGCGATATCAATATAGCTCCCCAGCGAACTCACCTGGGAGTGGAAGGTATCGCGATAGGTCGTCAACTGTTTCTGATGGCACGAGCCGCACACCGGCGTGGACTCAGCCATCGTCGGAGCGGCAATCGCATGCGCCGTATGGCAATCGGTACAGACCGGAGCACTCGCGTTCCCGTTGGCCATCGCTTTGCCGTGTATGCCGGCCATGTACCGCGAAAGAATGCCCGCATGACAACTTCCGCACGTCTTGGGAATGTTGGTTCTATAGGTCGAACTCTTCGGATCTTCATGACTCAAAATATGATGGGAGCCGTGACAACTGCTGCAGTTGGCCGCCACCAGCAGTCCTTCCTTGCTCAAGGCAAAGCCATGAATGGAATCCACATACTGTGGATACACGTTGGACAGATGGTGCTGCCTGGCCATCGCCGCATCTCCATGACACCTGCCACAGGTCGCCGGAATATTCAGCGGATAGACTGCGGATTTGGGGCTGTCCTTCGAGACGATCACATGTGCATTGCCATGGCACGCTGTACAAGGTTGATGAGAGGCGTGTTCGTGCACGCTGCCCTCCAGCCCGCTTGCCTCCTCGGTGTGACAGGTCGCACAGTTGACCGCCGCCGGATGATCTGGATGAGGATACGCGTGGATGTCCGTGTGACAGGCAGTACAGTCCAGACTGCCGTGAATGCTGGCATGAAACAGGTTCGCATCCACGCCCACATTGTGCCCCGCGGCATCCTGCATCGTTACATCACTATGACAGGAGAGACAGTCCGTCTGCGCATGCACCAACACTGGCCAGCCCGCCAGCAGCAGCGCTGTAAAGGCCGTTAGCAGTGATCGACTGGCTGGTTGGAAACGGAGAGGAGGGAACGATGCAGCCAGGGCGGTTGCAAATCGTCTTCGAGCGCGCTTCGGTTCCGCAGCCGGCGCCAAGGCTGTCCTGGAGGAATCCCGCGGACCACACCGGCCCACGGGCCGGGGGTGGTCCAGAGAGATACGAGGCAAGTCCTGCCCCAGGGGGTAAGGACTTCCAGCAGTACGAGGTGGGAGAGCTCTCGAGGTGATGCTGTCTTTTGCGTTGAAGCCACTTGATTGCTTCTTGCCGCTAGGGAAGCGGGGGGCTGCCCCCTCTTCCCGGAGCTTACCCAACGGTGACATGACTTGCCTCTTTTTCAGGTTGTCACTTCTGCAGCGTGCGGATGTACTCTACGGCTGCCGAGATCTGCGCAGCAGAGAGCTTCCCCGCATAGGCTGGCATATTGCCCTTGCCGTTCGTCACAGCAGCGATGAGGGATGCGGTAGACGCCTTCTTCAGCTCGGGCGAGTTGAAGGGTAACGCCTTCATAGACTTGCCAGCCATCGTCGGCTGTCCGTTGGCCCCGTGGCACATCTGGCACTTGGCACTGTAAACTGCAGCACCTGAGGTCTGCGCAAAGGCTGGTGACACCGTGAGCGCAACAATGGAAGCTGCAGCGAGGGTCAGGATACGATTCATGATTGCTCCTTGTTCATTCCTTGATTGTGGACAGCTACGTGGGTGACACGAGAATGTTGCACCCATCTAGCCTTTCCATACTATCGGATACAATCACACGGCACCTGGTTGTGCAGAGCGGTCCTCGTCGTGGCAATCGCTCTGTTTGGCGTTCGCTACTTCAGTGTTTTGATGTACGTGGCCACGTCTTTAATCTGAGCGTCGGTCAGCTTGCCGGCGTAGGAGGGCATCCGTGGGCTGATCCCCTTTTTGGTGATGGCGACCAAACTCTCCACAGAGGCGCTCGGACTGAAGGATGGGACCTTCATGGCCTTGTTTCCACTTCCGTCAGCCATGTGGCACATCTGACACTTGCTCTTGTAGATCGTGCTGCCGGTCTGGGCCACCATCGGGGTGGCTGCGGTTACGGCGAGGAGCGAGACGGCAATCGTTATCAGGTTGAATTTCACGTGATTCTCCTATTGCTTCTGCAATGTGCGGATATAAGCGGTTACGGCCGTGATCTCAGCGGCAGTCAAACGTCCGGCATAGCCCGGCATCCGGCCTTTGCCCTTGTTGATTACCACCAGCAAATCTGCATTCGACTCCTTTACAGCAGCCGGGGAGAGAAGGGACGGAGCCTTGATCGCCCTTCCAGCGGGAGTACTTCCTGTGCCATCCGCCGCGTGACACATCAGACACTTGGAGGCATAGACCGACGCACCGTCAGTCTGAGCCGCGGCTGGCAAGGCAATGGCCGTCACCAAGGCAGCCACTACAAGGACGCGATATCTTTTCATAGTCCTTCTCCTTTTTCGGATTGTTCTCTGCGGCTCTGTTCTTCAGAACACGAGTTCGAAGATCAGAACAGACCGCGCCGGGAAAGTGTCAACGAGCCTGCGTGGAAACTCCGGGATCAATAGCCCGGAGCAGATTGAATTCATTCGCGTGAATCGCACCACCGTAACCACATTCTTGGCAACTGCCTTTGGCGCCCAGCCCTCTTGCTGCCTGTTTCGGAGACGCGATCTTCACAAATCGTTGAGGAGCGGCGCTGCACCAAGGGTCCCGAACCAAGCCTGAAGCACTGCCCCCGACCCTCAACGTCTGGCCACTTGCGGTTCCACCTCCGGCAAGGACGACCAGTCCGGCCAACACACCCGGTGCAGGATCTCGTGCTATCGCGCAGAACGTCTGCCCCATAACGGTTACGCCTCACAGCCAGCGGGCGGTACCGATCCTAACCGGTTGATTCCACGCTGACCTTTCTCTGCGACGACCTTAGTCCTCACTACTGGAGCAACCAGTGATCTTCATCACAAAATCAGAGTTTTGGCGCGAGAGCACAGGAGACTACCTTGCCCATTGAGACTCATCTGCAAGATATTACAGAAGTTATGAAAAAATGAACAAATCAGTCATATTTGCGATAATCGCCCAACTAGAGCGATTACCACGCGATGTGACGCCAATCACAGCAGCATGTTCAGGGTTGGCATTGTATTGTGATATCGGGACATTCTGGGCGCAAGCGCAGGAGATCCGAGCCGCAGAAAGATCGGCGCGCAGACCTGCTGCGCGCAGAATGAGGCGATCGATATGGCTGTTATGTCCCTGAAAGAGTTACGGATACTGACTGCGTGCCGGGCCGGGGCATCTGCCTCAATGCATCATTCCTGCAAGGGCAACACGCCACACTTTGATGAAGCCGGGCGAAAGACAGCTCGCGATTACCGCGGGAGTTGGGCGGAACAAAACGTCGTCGCCAGGTTGGCAAGGAACAACACACCAAAGGCAACCAGGATGGCCACAACGCCACCCACCGTCACCCGTTCCCAAAGGTCTGAGTTCTTGTTCATGAGCAACTCCCGTTTTGCTGCCATTGGTCTTGTCCTCATCACCCACTCTACAGAGGCTGTCGGCATTTGCAGTGACCATGGTCACAACCCGATCCTCAGCCCAGGATCTCCGCTTCGGCATAAACTTCGAGCCCCAGACGCGCCCCACAAGGTTCCCTTGTCGTTTTTCTCCAGAGAGAAGGCCTACCAATGACGTATCTTCACCCCCACATGAACTCCGGCTGCAAGAACTGTTCTGATCGCTCCCTGCGCATCCTCTGTGATCTCGCCGGACAGGCTCGCTCAGACTTCGAAGCCCTGGGCATGCAAATGCGGCTACCTAAACGATCTGTCATCTTTCAGGAAGACGATATCTGCGACGCCGCAACCATCGTTTGCATGGGACAGGTCAAGTTGTCCTGCACCTCGCGCGAAGGAAAGACCCATATCCTGCGGATCGCAGTCCCTGGAGATCTGCTGGGACTCGGCGCCGCGATCTCAGGAACGCATTATGAGCTGACCGCAGAGACCATCGAACCCTGCGTCGTGAAGAAGATCCGCCGCAGTGAGCTACTCACCTTCCTGGAGAGATACGGCCAGGCCAGCATGCTGGCGGCCAAGGCCCTCTCCGAGGAGTACAAGTCCGCGTTCTTCGATGCCCGCAGACTGGCGCTCTCCGGTTCCACCGCCGGCAGGCTGGCAGGCGTTCTGCTTGACTGGGGGCGCGCCGCCGCTGGACGCAATGGAACCGATATGCGCTTCACCATGGCCTTGACGCATGAAGAACTCGCCAATCTCGCTGGGACCTCGCGAGAGACCGTCACCCGCGCTCTGGGCAAGTTTCAGAAGGAAGGCTTGATTGAGATCCATGGCGCCTCCTTTCGCGTTCTCTCACCGCTGGGCTTGGAGAGTCTGGCCACCTAGAGCACAAGGCATCACCCGCTCAGGTGACAACTCATTCATTTACGCCTCCCGCAGATGAGAACCCCTGTGACGAAGGTCACCGTTATTTCTCTGCAAACAGAATTCAATCAAGCAAAACATCGCACGGCGGAACTCCTTCGAGTGGCCATGCATAAGGCGGTCTCCTATCTCCCCTCTTTCTTCCTCTCAGGGTCCGGCGGCGATGCGTCGGCGAACCGTGAACGCCGACTGAAGGAGATTGGGCTTTATGCAAAATCTGTCAAAGAAAACGCAATCACCTTTCCGGAAAATCCTGTTGGCCACAAATCTCTGCGAGGGGTATGAAGAGGTTTTGCAGGTAACCCTGCAACTCTGCCAGAGAAATAACGCCAACCTGCGGATCCTCTACGTCTCCAGACCGCACCTGCAGCCTCGCGCGCTGCCCATCGAGCCCTCAGGCACCTTCGCCTCCCCCCTCCGCCTGGATCAGGAGGCGGCCGAGTTGCTTCGCGCCATCAGGGAACGTGCTCTTGCGCTCGGCCTGAGCTGCACCACCCGGCAGGAACCGGGAGTTCCCGCCGAAAAGATTCTGGAAGCGATCGAAGCCGAGGAGACCGATCTGCTCGTCCTTGGAACCGGGGAGCCGCTCGGCTCCCTCCGAGATGCCTTTGGACCAACGGCCGAGAAGGTGATGCTCAATGCCACCTGTCCCATCATGACGGTGGGCCAGGTGGCTGCAGAGTCCTCGGGGGATAGACCGTCCGATGGGCCCATACTCTTTGCCACAGACTTTCATTCCTGCACGCGGCAGGCAATCCATCAGGCCCTCGGCTATGCCCGGAGTATCCAACAGCCACTGCACTCCGTACACGTGCTTCCGCGTACGCTGCAGACCATCCATGGAGATCACACCCTGGCTGAACTTCTGACCAACGCGCTCAAACACCTGGTCGCCACGACCAGCGCATCCACCCAGGACACCACCTGCAAGGTGATCTACGGCAGTGAAATCTCCAATGCCATCGTGGATTATGCCCGGCAGATCCGGGCCGGCATCATCTTTCTCGGCGTACGCAGCGACAGCATCCTCTCCTCCCAGGACCGTCTTCCCATTGCATTCCGAATCATCGTCGAGTCGCCCTGCCCCGTTGTGACCATCGTCTGCGACGCCGAGGCCGAGCCAGCCCACGTGACCGAT
Source organism: Acidobacteriota bacterium (assembly GCA_021806005.1). Taxonomy (GTDB): domain Bacteria; phylum Acidobacteriota; class Terriglobia; order Terriglobales; family Acidobacteriaceae; genus Granulicella. The sequence goes on from JAJZDM010000019.1 coordinate 29,357, forward strand.
GCGGACGCCTGCACCTTCCAGGTCCCACCCGCTTTCCTTCAGTAAAGCCCGCAGTCGGCGCTGCTCTCTTCGGCTGCGCGCAGCACAATGCCCGTATCGCAAGCCCCTCCCTGGCTTGCGGCGTCTTCAGGACAACGTCGTAGAGGACCTGCCAGGGTGTCTTCACCAGGGCAGGCGCCCCCCTCTGAGACCCAGCTACCTCCGGCACTTACGCTGACGATGCTTTAATGAACCGGCGGCTCATAGTGGCAGAACGGGTCGCTGGCCAGCGCATCCCCGGTGGCCGCAAAGGCTCTCGCCCGGGAGCCGCCGCACAGTGCTCGATACTCACAGCGGCCGCACTTGCCCTTGAACTGGTTGGGGTCGTGCAGCGCCTGGAAGATAGGAGCGTTACGGTACACGTCCTGTAGCTGATCGGTTCGAACATTCCCCACAGCCAGAGGAAGGAATCCGGCAGGGCAGATATCACCCTGATTTGAGATAAAGACGATACCGTGGCCGTCGCGAATGCCAAAGCCGCGATAAACAGGCGTGCGCTCAATCTCGCCAGCCGCCATACCGGCTGTGCGCATGCGGCTCAGCGCCACACGGCGGTAAGACGGTGCTTCCGTCGTGGCCATCGCAAAGGGTGCAACCTTCGACTGGTCGTAGATCCAGTTCATCAATTGCTCTCCCCGCTCGCTGGAGATGGGCTGCAGCACCTTGCCCCGGCCGACCTCAATCAGAAAGAACAGGCTCCAGCGCATCACCGGGAAGGTCTTCAGCAACTCATAGACTGCCGGAATATCGTCGACCGTCTCCTCCGCAACGAGCGTGTTTACCTGGATGGGAACACCCAGACTGGCCGCCGCTTTGGCGGCGGCGATGGTCCAGCCGAAGCAGCCCTCCACGCCGCGCACGGCCTCATGGCGGGCCGCCGTAGACCCGTCCAGGCTGAGACCAAAACTGTCAATCCCATGGTCCTTGAGCCGGGAAAGTACATCCACCGTCAGATCCGCCGTTGCGCTGGGCGTAATCGAGGCGTTGATACCCAGCGAGCGAGCCTCGTCGATCAAATCGAAGAGATCAGCGCGGCGCAGCGGATCACCACCCGTGAACACCAGATGCGGGGTGGGGTTCTTGAAGGCTGCGATCTGGCGGAGCAGATTCTTCCCCTCGTCAAACGTCAACTCGTTGGGATGCGGCGTGGAGACGGCCTCGGCGCGGCAGTGTCGGCACGCCAGCCCGCATGCCTGGGTCATCTCCCAGTACACCAGCATCGGTTGCTCCGCATAGCTGTGGCTGGAGGAGTGCTGCGGATGGGTGTGCGGGTGCCCGTGGCGGGTTGGCGTTGCAGTTGGGATCGAGCGAATGTCCATGGTCGACATGTGTAGTTCTCCTAGGAGGTAGAGACGGATCGGGCCGCAACCGGCACCGTTCCGGAAATGGCGTTTGAGCCTTCTATCGCGCCGACCAGGGCATCTGCCCGGTGAGCGTCCGGCCCTCGGCGATGGATCTTCGCAGCGGTCTCGGCTCCGCGCTGAATGCATTCGGGTATGCCGGAACCGTGATAGGCGGCGCCCGCCAGGTACAAGCCGGGATGTGTTGCCATCCGGCCCTCGATCTCCTGGATCAGTACGCTATGGCCCACGTTATATTGCGGAACCGACTTCCTCCAGCGGTAGGCACGGGCCAGAATGGGGGTTGCCGTGATGCCCATGATCCGGGACAACTCCTGGCGCGCAATCTCAATCAAGGAATCCTCATCCTGTTCGGCCAGATCCTCGGCGAAGGCGCCGCCGATGAACACGCGCAGCAGCACGGAGTCCTCCGGCGCGCGATGGTCGAACTTGGTCGACGACCAGGAGCAGGCATTGATCCTTCTCCCCTCGGACTTCGGCACGATGAAACCAAACCCATTGAGCGCGCATGTGATCTCACTGCGGCGAAAGGCCAGCGAAACCGTCGCGGTGGAGACGTAGCGGATCTTGCGCAGGTCACTCGCAAGCACTGGATCAAACCCCTCGATGATCCCCGCGGTGATGTAGGCCGGCGTCGCAAAGACGACATTCTCCGCCTGCACCGAGTGGCCCCCGCGCAGGGTGACTCTGTAACCGCCGCCCTGCACCGGATCACCCTCCCTTGTCACCGACTCCACCGGACACTCCAACCCCACGCGCTCCGGGTCAAGCCGGGCAGCAATCGCTTCAGGTAGCCGCTGTACCCCCCCGCGGAGCGTGGTGAACATCGAGGTGCGCCCGGCAGAGGCAGCGTTCGAAGCCGGCCCGCCATGCGGTCCAGCGGATTGCGCCTTCTTGCGCTTCATCATGCCCAGCACCAGGCTGCGATGCTTCGCCTCCAGCTCCAGAAACATGGGAAAGGTGCTGCGCAGGCTCAGGCTATCCGGGTCTCCAGAGTGAATGCCGGCCATCAGCGGCCCGGCGATCTTCTCCAGCATCTCCGGGCCCAGACGGCGGCGGACAAAGCTCCCCAGGCTCTCGTCCGGGTCCGTGGTGTTCCTGCCCACAAAGATCTCCAGCCCCATGCGCAGCTTACCCGGCCAGGAGATCAGCCGCGAACGAAGAACAGGCAGAATCATCGTCGGCGCCATCAGCATCATGCCTTCAGGCATGGGGTGCAACCGGCCCTTGCTCAGCACATAGGTGGAGGGCGTGGCCGTGTGATTGGACCCCATCAGTTGATCGCCCAACCCCAGCTCCCGGCACAGGTCCAGCGCAGCCCGCTTCTGGGTCAGGAAGGAGTCCGGCCCCCCTTCGACCAGGAAACCATCGCCTGCATGGGTGGTGATCTTCCCCCCCAGATGGCTGGAACCCTCCAGGAGAAGGTAGTCTGCGTCCTTCCCCTCAACCTTCTGAAGGTAGTATGCGGTTGCAAGACCTGCGATTCCAGCACCGATGACGACTGTCTTATGCATTACGCTGTCACACTTTCGGTAAGCATCGTTACTCCTGGGAGAAGGGCGCCTGTGCTGCAAACTCCTCAAGCGCCCGCGAGTTCGTCATCGCCCTTAAGGTTATCGGGGGATGATTCGGGGCACCGTGACTCGAATCACAGGGTCGCCTCTGCCCATCGTTTGCCCTGCAGGAGCAGCACCGGCCCTTCAGCCCCAGAGGGCTTCCGCTCCGAGCCTATGCAAGGATCTGCTTGTCGGCGGCGATGCACAAGCCGTGATCGCTGCTCGTCACCGCCTGATATCGACCGTAAGCCGGTTAGCGGGAGGGGTCAAGTCAACCGGAGACGGGCTAACTCCAGAGCCGGACGCGGGTCGCGACACGGTAACTCCTTAAGGCAGTTCCCCAAACGGATCTCTCGGAGATGAGGCGAACCAGGCGCTGACTGTGCAAAGAAGGATGGCGACCCGCTCCTCCCTCTGCAACCGGCTACGGAGTGCCCATTGCAGAAACTGAAGAGCGAGCCGCCATCTGTGTTCTTTGGCAGCACTGTTGTTGCCACCGTCGGGCTAGAACCAGGCGATTCCGCCCAGAGCAACCGAATCCGAAGTGGTGATCCCGCCAACCTGCGATTCGGAGCGTTCGTGATTATATTCGGCGATTCCACTGAACCAGTTGGTCAAGGCATAACGCCCTTGGACGATCCAGGAGAGGTTGTTCCGGACGATATCCTCCGTGGACGAGGTCAACACCTCACTGCTGGCGGGCAGCAGAGCGCTCATGCCGTAGCTGACGCCAAACGTCCACTTGCCCGGTGTCGTCATCAACTGAAGATAGTAGCCGTGGGAGGTGCGCCGTGCCCCGGAGGGATCGGTCGCCAGAAGGAAGATGCCCTCATTTCCAATGCCCTTGCCGTCGTAACCATATCCCACAAAATTGGCCCACTTGCCGACGATCTTCGTACCGTAGTCCAACGCCCAGGCCTGTTTGCTCTCTCCCACCGTCAATAACGGATCATCGCTGACGTCGGAGGCATCCGCTTCCATCTTCTGGGTCAGATAGTTGAACCAGAGCTTTGCCGTCACCGGCTTTTTGTCCGGACTGGAGTAGGCGACCTTCATCTGGAACATCGGTGAACCATTGGCGGTATACGGCGCCGAAAAAGCCGAGACACCGTTGGTCAAAGACGTTGAGACGGCATCGCTCATCGGCTGAAAGATACCAATCTGCGCGGATAGACCTTCAAAGACGGGCGTGGCATAGCTTATCTGCGGAATGAAGTCCGTATAAATATCGCCTGTGCCGAAACGTCCAACCGTTGTCGCGCCTGGTCCGGGGCTGGTAACGCTGCTGGACGGACTGCCGGTACCGCTTACCGTACCTGCACCGAACAAAGCCATATCGTTGAGGGCGGCCTCTGCACCAAAGAAGCCGATGTCGCGACCCAGCTTGAAGGTTCCCAGCTTGGGTCTGCCCACCGTGATGTACTCCTGCCGGAAGTCCACGCCCGTGTTGCTGAGAGCCACCGAGCTGCCGCCTGCGTAGTTCACACCCAGCGAACTCTGGATGAGGCTGTTGATCGACGGCCAGATACCGAACCCAACCGAGGTATCCCACCCATCCTTATGGGTAGAAAGCAACACATCGATCCAGCCGGGCAGCATGCCATCGCCAATCTGCGATGTCGGGTCCCCCCCCACCGTCGCCAGGCAAAGCAGGCAGTTTGAAGCTACGCTGCGATCCGGACGATCGTGAATGTAGTAGGTATTCACCTCGCCGGCGACCGACAAGGTGTAGTCTCCCATGTGCAACCCGATGCCGCTATCCATGCTTCTCACCACGCTGGACGGAATGCAGGGTTGGCCAGGCCCCGCTGCCGCTGCACCCGCCGGACATGGCCTGGGCGCCTCGGACGAGGCTGCAGCGTTCGCAATGCTCTGTGCAACTTTCACCTTGCACCGCTCTGCATTGCGCGCTTTCAAAGCATCGTACTGTTCCTTGGTCAAGGTTCCATTGGCCTGCAGAACGTTCAACAGATCATCGCTCCCGGCTTCACAGGCGGCCTGCTCATCAGCCTGCTGCGCAGACGACGAAGCTGACGAAGCCACAGGGCCTGGAGAGACAGCATAGGCCTCCAGCACTGGCGGCTGCGTTGGTTCTTCCGGCAGCGCGCTCTGCGCCGCCGTCGGTTTCGGCGAACTGCTCTGCTGCCCCATTGCGTGGCCAGCCATAGACAGGGCCAGCGTGAGCATCAAGGCTCCCATGCCGGCGCCTGCAATTCGAATCGGACGTTGCATCATGTACCCTCCCTGAGTGGTATTGCGAGATGAAAGGCAGGAGCCGTTGGGGCGCACCGGGTCCACTTCGCCGCAGAGCCATAGGTGTTCGAGAACACTGGCTATAACCCTGCCTGCGCAAGTAGCTCCGTTTTCGCCGGGGAACAGTTCCTTACCCGATTCCCCGAACCGAACGAGAGATGAAATCTGAGGACCGTACAGACGCACTGAGTCAACTTCGCCGCAGGATCATAGATCTCCGAGAGTCTCGGCTATGAACCTTGCCTGCGTAAGCAGCCCTGCAACTGCCGGTAAGATGTCGCCTCTTGTCAACTCCCCTGGGAGCCCAGGGAGCTGAAGTTCGAAGTCCGTTCTGGCGCACGGGGTCCACTTCGCAGCTGAGCCATGAATGCCGGAAGATCGGCTATGGCTCCGTCTGCGTAAGCAGCCCCTCTACGCTGTGTAACAGTCCTTCCCTAGGCCAGCATGCTCCCCGTCTTTACGAAGCGGCTATGCCATGACAGCGACTCGTCGAGAAGGTGTGGAGTATGTTTGCCTGGAGCGAGTTTCTCTGCGCGGTTGAAGTAGTCGCGCAGCGCCGGACGGAAGTCGGGATGCGAGCAGTTCTCAATGATGAGCCTTGCGCGCTGCTTCGGTGAAAGCCCCCGCAGATCCGCCAGTCCCTGATCCGTAACCATGACCTGCAGGTCATGTTCGGTGTGATCCACATGAGAAACCATGGGAACGATCGTGGAGATTTTACCCTTTGCCGCAGTGGACGGAGCCATCATGAAGGTGATGTAGCCATTGCGGGTAAAGTCACCCGAACCGCCAATTCCGTTCTGCATGCTCGAGCCCATGATGTGGGTAGAGTTTACGTTGCCGTAAATATCCCCTTCGATCATGGCGTTCATCGTGATCACGCCGAGCCGGCGGATGATCTCGGGGTTGTTCGAGACCTCCTGCTGGCGAATCACAATCTGATTACGGTAGCTGCCGATCTTGGGCATGATCTTCTCGATCCCCTCTGGACTCAGGGAGAACGCCGTCGCCGACAGACTGGTCAGCTTGCCCACATCCAGCAGGTGCACCATACCATCCTGAATAACCTCCGTGTAGGCGGCCATCCCTTCAAAAGGAGCCTCTTCCAGGCCAAACAGAACCGCGTTGGCGATGTTGCCCACACCAGACTGCAGGGGGAAGAGATTCGAAGGCATACGACCCTTCTTCACCTCCCACTCCAGGAAGTTGATAATGTGACCGGCGATCTTGCGCGAGGCCTCATCCGGCTCCTTGAACGGGCTCGCCCGGTCCCCAATATCCGTATTCACAACCGCAATCACCTTCTCCTGCGGAACTTTCAGGTACGGTGTGCCGATCCTCTGATTGGACTTCAGCAGTGGAAGAGGAATGCGGTTGGGCGGCAGACCAAGCCCATAGAAGATATCGTGCATGCCCTCCAGCTCCAAAGGCTGTCCGGCGTTCACCTCCAGAATCACCTTGTCCGCACGCTCCACCCACGTGGTGTTATTGCCCATCGACGAACTGGGCACCACGCGTCCATCCTCCAGGATGGCTGTCACCTCGATGATGGCCAGATCCATCTTGCCGAAAAATCCATAGTCGACCTGCTGCGCCAGGTGGCTCAGATGGATGTCCATGTAGTTGGCATCGCCGCCATTGATGCGCTTGCGCAACTCGGCGTCGCCCTGGTACGGGGCGCGCAACTCCACCCCATTCACTCTGCCCAGTGCTCCGTCCAGTTCCGGACCGGTCGAGGCTCCCGTAAGCACACTGACCCGGAAGCTTTCGCCCCGCTCATGCGCGGCCTCTATCCGTTTGGCCAGTGCCGTGGGAACCGCCTTCGGATAGCCGGACCCCGTAAAGCCGCTCATGCCGATCATCGATCCCGGCTGGATCAACGCCGCTGCTTCATCTGCGCTCATCACACGCTGCGCGAAAAACGAGTTCAAAACTCTGGAGCTCGTAGAGGCCATGGAAACCTACACCTTCCTTATTCCTGAAATTTTTTGAAAAACGGAACAGCTTCAGGCAGACCAGAAGGCTGTCCAGACCCTTCCTGTTCCAGCCCGCTCCCGGGAAGAGCTCTCCCGAACCTCTCCTTCCGGGAGCAGACTGAAATACCAGGTTTCGGGGATGCTGACTCCCCGGAAAACGCCGGTTTACCGGGTTGAGACCAGAGGCTCTTCCGAGTTCGCTCCATAGGTGAAGGACTCTGGCAGCTTCCTCAGCTCATACCCGACATAGACCTGACGCGGACGAGCGATCTTCTGCTCCGGATCGTTGATCAGCTCCTGCCACTGCGCCAACCAGCCAACCGCGCGTGGGATCGCAAACAAAACCGTGAACATCTTGGGCTCAAAGCCCATCGCCTCGTAAATAATCCCCGAGTAGTAGTCCACGTTGGGATACAGCTTGCGCGAGACAAAGTAATCGTCCGTCAGGGCGATCCTCTCCAACTCCATCGCAAGATCGATCTTCTTGTTCCGGCCGGTGATCTCAAAGACCTCGTCGGCAGTCTTCTTGATCATCTTCGCCCGCGGATCGTAGTTCTTGTACACCCGGTGCCCAAAGCCCATCAGCTTGTGCCGGCCCTCCTTCACGCCCTGGATAAAGGCCGGAATGTTCTCCTTGCTGCCGATCTCATCCAGCATCTTCAGCACCGCCTCGTTGGCTCCGCCGTGCAGCGGACCCGCCAGACCCGCGGTCGCCGCGGCTGCGCTAAGGAACGGATCTGCCTCTGAGCTGCCCACCGAGCGCATCGCGTTGGTCGAGCAGTTCTGCTCATGATCGATGTGCAGGATGAACAGCACATCCAGCGCACGTGCCAGCACCGGGTGCTTCAGGTGCTGGAGCGGGCTGCGATCCCATAGCATGTGCATGAAGTTCTCCGCGTAGCCCAGTTGCGGCTCCGGCGCAATGTAATCCAGTCCCTTGCTATGCCGGTATCCGTAGGCCGCGATGATCGGAATCTTCCCAACGATCCGGTGGATGCTCTCCATCTGCCTCTCTGGGTTGCGCACATCCTTTGACTCTGGATAAAACGTCGAAAGCGCCGCCATCGTGCTCACCAGCATGCCCATGGGATGAGCATCGTAACGGAAACCTTCCATGAACTTTTTGATATTCTCAAAAATACCCATGTGAAGACGGAGCGCCGCAAGCCATTCAGCCTCCTGCTCCGGAGTGGGCAACTCCCCGTAGATCACCAGATAAGCCACCTGCGGAAACGTGCAGTGTTCCGCAAGGTCTGCAATATCGTATCCACGGTAACGAAGAATTCCCTTATCACCATCAATGAATGTGATTTTGCTCTGGCAGGACGCGGTGTTCGTAAAGGCCGGGTCATAAGACATCATCCCGAAGTCCTCAGCATCCACCTTGATCTTGCGCAAATCCATCGCACGGATCGTTCCATGAGTAATCGGGAACGTGTACTGTTTTTCTGTGCGGTTATCTATCACTGTAACGGTGTTATCCATAAATGTCCCTTTCGATTGGTGAACTATCTGCTTCCTAAATTACGGTTGGCTGTGATGGATGTCACAGTTGTTGAAATCTTCCGATCGCTACCTGTAGCTCTCTCTCTGATCCCACAAGGGAGTGGTTCTCGCGGGCAATCTTCAACGATCTTCGTCCCGTCCAGACATATCATTTACCCGTAATCTGGCCCCGGGAAACGCTCTCTTCCCACGAAGAATCCGTACGCTTCGCATCATCAGGAGAGCACAACATGCACCCCTCGGAAGAGGAACCCTCGACTCGGTTTCAACCTGCACAGCCCCATGAGAACCGAAGGGGAAATTCTGAATTAGGATGCTAACAAATCCACAGGAATCCATTGGCCGATTACCGGAATGACACTCGCCCATCCGGTTAGCTATAGTTATATCCGCATCCTCGTGGCGGTCGTGGGTTCTTCTTTGTAGCGTTTTGCCTTTTCCGCTCCACCCCGGAACTCCACCCCGGAACTCCACCCCCGAACCCTGCTCCCGCACTCCGCTCCAGAGCTCCACGCCAGGATGCCCTCCGGATCTCCGCCAGACACAGGCCTGACCCGGTCGGGACGCGGCATCGCCCTCCGTCCGGAAGGAAGTAAGAGATGACCGAGGGATATGGGCTCCCCGCCGGTTTCGCAGGGAACCCCTCCGCTCCGAGCCGGGGTCTCCCGGATCACTCCTTAGCGTCTGATGCCGGCAGAGAACTATGGCATCGATAAAATACGAGCAATTCTTATCGCCCGACAGGGCGCAGTACTGGATGAGGTCCAGAGGTCTATGAACAGCACAAATCAGATAGCAGAAACAGTCAGTCCAGGCGTACGCGTTGAGTCAGACAGCATGGGACAGATCGAGGTCCCCTCCAACCACTATTGGGGAGCGCAGACCGAACGCAGCCTGCATCACTTCGCCATCGGCGAGGATCGCATGCCGCTGGAACTCATCCGGGCCTTCGGCATCCTCAAAAAGGCCGCCGCCATGGTAAACAACGACCTGGGAAAGCTGCCCCGAGACAAGATGGACCTGATTGTGCAGGCGGCCGATGAGGTGATCGATGGCAAGCTCAACCAGGAGTTCCCTCTCCGCATCTGGCAAACTGGCTCCGGCACCCAGACGAATATGAACGTGAATGAGGTGATCTCGAATCGGGCCATCGAGATCGCCGGCGGCGAAATGGGCAGCAAAAAACCCGTGCACCCCAACGACCATGTGAATATGTCGCAGTCGTCCAACGATACCTTTCCCACGGCCATGTACGTTGCCGCTGCCACTGAGGTCAAACAGAGTCTGATCCCGGCCATACAGCACCTGCATGACTCGATCGCCGCCAAAGCCAAAGAGTTTGAGTCGGTGGTCAAGATCGGTCGCACCCATCTGCAGGACGCTACGCCCCTCACCCTGGGACAGGAGATCGGCGGCTGGGCCAGCCTGCTGGAGCGGGACATCCAGCGTCTGGAACTCTCCCTCTCCGGCCTCTATGAGCTGGCGATCGGCGGCACGGCCGTCGGCACCGGGCTCAACACCCACCCGGAGTTCGCTGACCGCGTCGCCGCCCGGATAGCTGAACTCACCGGCCTGCCCTTCCGCTCCCATCCCAATAAATTCGCTGCGCTCTCCGCGCATGACGAACTGGTCTTCGCCAGCGGCGCCCTCGTCACACTCTCCGCATCCATGATGAAGATCGCCAACGACGTCCGCTGGCTCAGCTCCGGTCCGCGCTGTGGCCTGGGCGAACTGACCATTCCAGAGAACGAGCCCGGCAGTTCCATCATGCCCGGCAAGGTCAACCCCACGCAGAGTGAGGCCATGACCATGGTCGCGGTACAGGTGCATGGCAACAATGCAGCCATAGCCTTTGGCGGCAGCCAGGGCAACTTTGAGCTGAATGTCTTCAAACCCGTCATGATCCATAACTTCATGCACTCGGTACGCCTGCTCACCGATACCAGCCATATGTTCGTCGAGTTCTGCATGAACGGGTTGGAGGCCAACCTGCAACGCATCCACCAGTATGTTGAGAACTGCCTGATGCTCGTCACCGCCCTCAACCAGTACATCGGCTACGATAAGGCTGCCAAGCTGGCCAAGACCGCTCACCACAAAGGGATCTCCCTGCGCGAGGCCAATCGTGAACTGGGCTATCTCACCGAAGAGGAGTTTGACGCCTACATGCAGCCGGAGAAGATGACCAGCGCTGGTTGACCCCCACTACTGAACCCCCAGCACACACAGCGGCGGCCGCCTTCCTTTCCTGGCGGCCGCCGCTGTGTCCCTCCCTCCCATCCAGACTCGCCTCCCCTCCGAATATCCATCGCCAACCCCAGGATCTGCCCAGGGCTCACGGCCAACGATCTGCTATAAACTGATCCAACCCATCATGACGATGCCTGCACCTCTACCAGTGCTCGCTGTGATTGCCCGGCTCGCTCCGGCAAAGACGCGGCTGCTCGCTGCCGCCCTGCTGCTCTGCGCCGCTCCCTGGGCCAACGCCGGCGCGACCGCATCCGCACCCTCCCAACGGAAGGTCCTGCATACGCCTGCGGGCACCACGGAGGTCGGCGTCCTCAACGGCACCGCCTACCGCATCGATGTGCCGGCTGTGTGGAACCGTGGACTCGTCGTCTTCTACCACGGCTATGCGCGGCAGCCGGTAACCTTCCATATCGCCTCGCCGCTAGCCAGCAAACAGGCTCCGTTCTTCCAGCGTCACGAAGCCGTGATTCAGAGCGCCTACTCCAGAACTGGATGGGCGCTTCAACAGGGTTTCCCGGAGACCGAAGCCCTGCGCCGCTACTTCGTCCGGAGATACGGGCAGCCCAGGGCCAGCTACGCTGTCGGACGCTCCATGGGAGGACAGCTTGTCGCCATCACCCTGGAGCTCAACCCCAAACCCTACGCTGGCGGCCTGGACCTGTGCGGGTCGGTCGGCCCCAGCTATGTGACCTTCAACCATCGTTTCGCGATGCGCGCGGCCTTCGACTACTACTTCCCCGATCTTCTCCCGCCTCTGGCGCCGGCCTCCACAGGGTATGAGGATACTCTTGCCGACCGCAGCAGGCTTCTCAGCGCCCTCCAGGAAAACCCCTCTGGAGCGCTGGCGATGCGCAACCTCACCGGCCTGCACAGCGACGACGACCTGGCTCAGGACGTCGCGTACTGGACCTTCGACATCCAGGACCTGGAGCAGCGCGCGGGCGGCAATCCCTTCGACAATCGCAACTTCATCTACGCCGGCGCTCATCCCGCCAACCCCGCAAAGGACTTCGAACTGAACGTCGGCGTGCGGCGCTACGCCTCGTCTCCGCGCGCCCTCGTGTATCTCGTCCGTCACTACACGCCCAACGGCCGCCTGGGCCGGCCCATGCTAGCCCTGCATACCATCTATGACCCCATCGTCTCCATGAGCCAACTGGAGCTCTATCAGGACGAGGTACAGGCGGTCGGCGCGGGCCAGTACCTCGTGCAGCAGGTCGTCAACCGCCAGGGCCATTGCAACTTCACCGAAGAGGAGGTCGGCGATGCCTTTGACCAGATGGTTCGCTGGGCAGCGGGCGGAGCTCGTCCTACTCCCGGCGCCGTCAAATCCGGTGCGGTCAAACCCGACGCCGCCATCGAAGAGACCATGCTCCACCGTCCGTTGCACGCGAAACCGCACTGACGTAGACCCCTCGCTTGCCGCCGCGTGAACCGTATAATAAAGTATGGATCCATTGCGGCCGGAGAAGACTACAGTCTCCAGCGCTCCAAAACCTCTCGTATCCTCTCCTGCCGGTACGCCCCGGAAGAGCGAATCCGGCG
>JAJZDM010000020.1 GCA_021806005.1 Acidobacteriota bacterium
CTTGTTCACCGCGTAGTTGTTCTCCACAGACTCCGCTGTCGAGCACCCGAATCCATTGGCCAGCGTCATATTCGCCGTCGTTGTCGTCGTGGTGGTTACGCAGCCGGTCGCGGTCGGCGTTGGATTCCCGACGCTCGCCACCGGAACATCGTTGGTCTGGGTAGCGGCAAACGGCGGCTGCGAAGACAACGACTTGGCGATGGTGGCAAACTGCCCGGTGTTGTAGTTGATCCCATATCCGCCGCGCACTACCCAGCTTTGCAGCAGCCTGCCCACCAGCTTCCCGATCGCCGAGTTCCCGTTGGCCAGGTTGGAGGCGCCCTTGGGCCTCCACGCAAAACCCAGACGCGGAGCATACATCATGTAGTCCGGGTTGATAAGTCCTGCCGGATACGTGCCCTCATAGCTCCCCGTGCCGCCCGGCTGCACCGGATCTACCGCGGTAAATGCCGCATTGTGATCCAGATTCACCAGCCGGTTGTTCTTCTCCGTATAAGGCGCAAAGTACTCGTAGCGCACCCCATAGTTCAACGTCCAGTTGGGCGCCACGCGAAAGTCGTCGGTGGCAAACCAGTCCAGCACATTCTCACGCAGGTAGATCTTGTACAGCGCCGCCTCCAGCGCTGTGCTCTGCGGAAGTCCCAGCAGAAAATCGGCAAATCCGGAGCCGGTCGTCGCCGCGCTCCCCTTCGCCTGGTCCGCCGGGCTCTCCGTCGCGTACCCTGAAAACGTGAACTGCCCCAGCGGATCACTGCCGCCAAGCGAGTTCGCCTGCACCTTGCGCACATCGAAGCCCATGCGCAGGTTGTGCTTCTGATGACGGTAGGCCGCAAAGTAGGAAAAGCTCAGGGTCTGGTTGGTCAGCAGGCTCGGCGTGGTGTTGGAGAGCGTCGCAAAGTTTGAGATGCTCAGCGCCGGCAGCCCATAATAAAACTTCGTCGCCGTCAGCCCGCCTCCCGTATTCGGAACCGTCAACCCTACCGTCGCGGACGGATCATTGGAGGTGTTCGTAAAGTAGTTCTGCGTCTGCGTGTTCAACCGGTTCCAGGTCACGGTGGCGTGGTTGGTAAACCGCCCGTATCCCAGCGTGTATCCGGCGCTCAGCAGGTTGCCGTCGGTAGCCATGGTTCCACCCAGGGGCAGAAAGATGTTGCGCTCGTCGCTGGCCGAGTGCGAGTAATGATAGGCGATGTTGATGTTCTGCCGCAGCGATGCCGGCAGGTTCGAGTCCCTGCGCCCAAAGAATGCAAAGGGAGAGCCTCCACTGCCCCCCACCGTGCGCACATAGCGGGTATTGATCGCAATCTGGTTGTTACCCGCGTTGGAGATCGTCTCGTAGTTATATCCCTCCGCATTGGTGGGAATGTTCGGCGCCGGATAATACTGCAGCAGCGCCAGCGCCTGCGCAGACATGGGCGTGGTCGCGTAGACCAGGTTGTTGTTCGTCACCGCCAGACCCGTCTTCGGATCATAGATCTCCACCGGCAGCGTCACACCGTTGACCACCTGCGTCGACTGCGAAAAGTTCCCCTCCCGCTCCAGGGCCGTAGGCACCCGCGACGGCCCGCCCAGAAACGCATTCAGATTCTTCTGTCCTGTCACATTCAGAAACAGGAACTGGCGCGTGTCCGGCTTGATCAGGCCCGGAATATACGGCGAACCGGCCAGCGTCACTCCATAGTTGTTGGTGTACGACGAGGGCTTGGTCTGCGGCTGAAGATCGGGAGACCACTGCGCTGAGTTCAGCGCCGCATTGCTCGTCTGGTAGAAGATGCTCCCATGCGGCTGCGCCGGGTTGAAGTTTCGGAACCCTCCCCGGCCAAACCCGCCAAAGCCTCCTGGCCCACCGCCAAAACCTCCGGGCCCACCCCTGAACCCTGGTCCACCCATCATCCCACCCAGCGCCCCCGCAACCGCAGTGGCAGGGCTTCCTCCCGGCGGCAGCATGCCACTGGCCTGGGCCCGCGCAATCGCCTCCTGGATGCGCTGGTGAATCTCCTCCTCACTCAGGTTCGCCAACCCATTCGTCTGGCCCGCCTCTCCATTCACGGTCACCGAATCCTCTGCCCCATCCCCCATCCCCATCATCGTCGGCAAAGACGCACCCGCATTCCCCACGCCCGTGGTCGCATCCAGCCCGCCCTGGCTCATGCTCAGGCTGAGCCCCTGCATCCCCAACCCCTGCACTCCAAAGCCGGAGCCCTGCCCCGCGCTCTGCTCCGCCCGCTTCGCCGCGGCCTCCGCCCGGCTCTCCAGTTGCAGCCCGAAGTCCGTTGCCGCCGGCACAATCTGGATCCCCTGCCTGGCCGCCTCTTCCTCCACCCCCGTCAGCACCATCTCCCGCGTTTCCGTGGCGAACCCCATCAGCTCAGCCCGCACCACGTATCGTCCGTTGCGCGGAATGGCCATCGCATACTTGCCATCAATGTCGGTCGTCGTGGTGTACCTCCGCCCGGTAAGCGTATTGGTCGCCGTAATCGCCACACCGGGTAGAGGAACGCCTCCTCCTTTGCCCAGCGTCCCCGCGATCACCCGGCCCTGGATGGTCCCACCCTGATTCGTTCCCTGAGGCAAAGAGCCCCCGGCTGCCGGCAGGGCACTGCCCGGGTGAGCCGCGCCTCCTTGTCCCAGCCCCTGCACCGCAACCTGTGGCGCGGCCGAACCCAGGGCTACCGAACCCTGAGCGAGCAGCGTGCTGCCGCACAGCGCCAGACCCACAAGGCTCATCGCGATCCCTGTCCCTGCGCTCCCCGTCCCTGCGAACATGGACATCCTGATCTTCCGCACGTCCACCTACACCTCTCCCTCCGCTCCAGGACTCATCAGATCCAGGCGCAGTTCTCCTCAAGGAGCATCTCTTCAATGTCTGAAATCTCTGAGGCTTGAACCTCTCTCCGCCTCTCTGTTCCCGGGCCTCTCCAGGCAGATCTGCGCAACCGCCATCGGACTGCTATTGCGGACCCGGACCACCACTTCCACTCATGGCCGCGCCCCCTCCTCTGCGCTGCCCCCGCTCCATCACCACCAACTCCGTTGGCACAAAGACTCCATTCTTCACTGAGCCGGTTCCCCGCACCATCTCGCCCACCTTGATATCGGCCAGCGTGATGCTCTCTCCTCCCGCATCGGGAGCCGCGGTACCCGCTCCACCCGCACCCGGCGCGCCGCCAGACATGCCACCCATCATTCGTCCACCCCTGCGGAAGGAGGTCGTCTCATCGAATCCAATCGTCTGCGTCACATGGTCGGTCCGCTCCACCGTCATACGGGCGTTATCCATATCAATCGCCGTCACCCGTCCCATAATGTACGTCTTGCCCAGGTTCTCCTTCATCGCCTGTATCTGGGCTGCATCCACAGCAAACACCATTGCCGCATGAAGGGTGTTGTTCGCAGCATCCAGCATCCCCGCCGCCATCACCCCATCCCCTACCTTCAGGTCTCCAACCTTCACCATCTGGCCGCGCCCCTTCATCACGCGCGTATTCTCGGTGGTCACCACTTGAATCGTGGCTCCCTCATCGGTCTTCACCGTCAGCGTATCGCCGGAGATCGCCGTTACTTCTCCTCTTTCGCGCTGCATCCCGGCAAAGGGCCCGTGCCCGCCGGACATTGCCTGCCCATCGCCCTGCGCCCGGACGCAAGGCGCCGCTGCCGCCAGGCCTATCGCCGCCATTACCAGTAAGAGAATTCTCGTCATCCTCACAGCACAGCGCATCACCAACTCCTTCACCCACCAACTGCTGTTTCTATTCTTCAAAGACGGTATCGCCGTGCAGAAGACGCATACTGCGCCAAAAATTCTTATTTTCACCCGTTCGGCTCCGGTAGACTACGCTCCATACGAACCACCCTCTGCGCGTGCCCGTAGCCTCTGCTGTTCGTCCGCTTCTGCTCTCTCTGTCCCAATCGGGGTGAGATCCTGCCTCTTCACCTTTTTGTCCCGTGCGTCGCAAACCGCAACACCTGCTTTTGTCGTATCGTTGTACACGTTGGCCACCTCTCTCCGCCGCGCTCCTGGGTCTCTGCCAGTGCAACAATCCAACGTTTGCCGAGCATCTCAACCTCTTGCGGAGCGCTCCGGCCCGCGCCGGATTGAGAGTGCGATCAGCCATCGAAGACCTGCCATCGAATCAGAACCGGAGCCAACCCTTGCGGACTCAGCCCATGCATCCCACCGCCCAGAACTCCCGCATCGCTACGCTGCTCGACCACTTCCGCTCCGTACGCGAGGCTACCCTTCGCTTCACCGCCCCGCTCTCCCCGGAAGACATGATGGTGCAGTCCTGCCCTGAGGCCTCGCCCATCAAGTGGCACCTGGCCCACACCACCTGGTTCTTCGAAACGTTCATCCTCTGCGAGTTCGTCGCCGGCTACCAGCCCTTCGATCCGCAGTTCCTCTGGCTCTTCAACTCCTACTACCGCTCGCTGGGCGAGATGCCGGAGAAGAAGCTGCGCGCCTCCTTCTCCCGGCCATCCCTCGACCAGATCCTCGCCTACCGCCGTCACGTCGATGCCGCCATCGAGTGCCTGCTCTACTGCGTCCCGGAGGACGAATCGCAGCGCCGCATCGTCCTCGGCATCGAGCACGAGCAGCAGCACCTGGAGCTGGCCGCCACAGACATCAAGCACGCCCTCTTCACCAATCCCCTCCATCCCGCCTATGCTGCGGCGCGCTCAGGCTCCGCAACCCCCGCCGCTGACATCGCCGACAGCGCCCTCAGCGATGCCATTGCCCCTCCGCTCCTCTGGCTCAGCTTCACCCCGGGATCACCCCTCCGCCCCGGGATCGTCGAAATTGGCGCCAATCTTGACCCCAACGAACCTCAGACTTTCGTCTTCGACAACGAGACCCCGCGGCACTGTGTCTATCTGGCTCCCTTCCAGCTCGCCTCCCGCGAGGTCACCTGTGCCGAGTATCTCGCCTTCATCGAAGACGACGGTTACGCTCGCCCCGAACTCTGGCTCTCGGAGGGCTGGGACGCCGTTCGCGCCAACTCCTGGCAGGCTCCGCTCTACTGGATGCGCGACCCCTCCACTCCCTCTGGATGGAGTATCTTCACCCTGGCTGGCTTCCTCCCCTTGGGACAGATCTCTGAGACTCCCGTCTGTCACCTCAGCTACTTCGAGGCCGACGCCTTCGCCCGCTGGTCCGGCTATCGTCTCCCCACCGAATTCGAGTGGGAGTACGTCGCCTCTACGGCACAGAACAACCTCCACCGCCCAGGCAACGCCTTGCCGCATAATGAGCCCAGCCCGCACCGGAACACCCGCAACTTCATCGAATCCGGGCATCTCCATCCTCAGCCCGCCTCCGCCAACCTCACCGATCCCCAGCAACTCTTCGGTGACGTCTGGGAGTGGACGCAATCTCCTTACACCGGCTACCCCGGCTACAAACCTCTTCCTGGCGCCCTCGGCGAGTACAACGGCAAGTTCATGAGCTCGCAGATGGTCCTCCGGGGCGGCTCCTGCGTCACCCCAGAGACACACATCCGCGCCACCTACCGCAACTTCTTCTCTCCCTCCACCCGATGGCAGTTCAGCGGCCTGCGCCTGGCCCGCGACGCCTCCTGAGCCAGAACCAGGGATCCCCACCCCAACAACAGCCCGCAGAACAGCCTTCGTCTTCGAGAACAATCCTTCCCCGACCACAGCCGGGTTCAGCGATTCCGGCTCGACCGGTCCTTCCCTCACACTTCCTGTTGTTATCCTGTCCCAGCAGGCGGCAGCCTCCGCTGCCGGCCGTCGCGGTCGTTCCGCTCAGAGTCTCCCACCCCGCCAGCCGGCGGCAGACCCTGCCTCACTCTCCCACGCTGCGAGGCCCCTTTGACCACTTCGACTTCGCTCTCTCTCAGCGAATCCGCCCCGGAAGATCTCCAAGACGCCTCGCCTGGTGCCGTCCCGGAGACTACACCAGGCACCGTGCAGGACCATGCCCTCCGCGGTCTCGCCGCCACGCCCCGCACCCTCCCTCCCTGGCTCTTCTATGACCAGCGCGGCTCAGAGCTCTTCGAGCAGATCACCGAACTCCCGGAGTATTACCTCACTCGCACGGAACGCTCCCTCCTGGCCACCCACACCGGCGACATTCTGCACGAGTTTCTCTTCCCAGGAGCACCCGGAGACGTCCATCTCCCCGCACCCGATCCCTTCACCATCGCCGAACTCGGCGCCGGCTCCTCGGCCAAGACAGGCATCCTGCTCCAGGCCGCCATCAACCTGCAACCCCGGCTGCTCTATCAACCCATCGACGTCAGCCCCACGGCCCTGGCCAGCGCCGCCGTGGCTCTCACCGCCTCCATCCCCGGCCTCACCGTGCATCCCCAGACCGCCAACTACGTCAGCGGAACCTACACGCTGCAGACCCTCCTGCCCTCGCCTGCCCCCAAACCCTGTTCCCCCGGCGGCGATCCACTCCACACGCCCCGCCGGCTGCGCACGCTGGTCCTCTGGATCGGCTCCAGCATCGGCAACTTCCCTCCCTGCGAGGCGGAGAGGATCCTCACCCGCCTTCGCTCCCGCCTTCAACCGCAGGACGCTCTTCTGCTCGGCGCCGACCTGGCCCCCAGCCGCCGCAAGCCGGTCTCCACCATCCTCTCCGCCTACAACGACGCCGCCGGCGTCACCGCATCCTTCAACCGCAACATCCTCACTCGTCTCAACCGGGAACTGGACGCCGATTTCGTTCCGGAGAGCTTCGCCCACCGCGCCCGCTGGAACGCTGTCGAGAGCCGCATCGAGATGCATCTGGAGAGCAGCGTTCACCAGACCGTTCATATCCCCGTCCAGGGCCAGGTCCACCGCATCTCCTTCGCCGCCGGTGAGACCATCCACACCGAGAACAGCTACAAGTTCCGCGACGGCGGCCTGGACCATCTGCTCACCCGCGCCGGCTTCTCACCGGCGCGCAGCTTCCACGACCTCGACCGCACCTTCAGCCTCACCCTGGCCCACGTCCGGTAGGTGCCGCAAGCAGGCCCCTGCAGCGTCAAGACCGACGGTAGGTGCCGCTCTTACCACCTGTCTTGGAGATCAGCGCCACCTCTCGAATCCGGATGCCCTTGTCCAGCGCCTTGGTCATGTCATAGACGGTCAGCGCCGCCACTGCGGCCGCCGTCATCGCTTCCATCTCCACCCCGGTACCGGCGACCGTAGCCGCGGTCGCCCGAATCTCCACCCCTCCGGCAACCACGCTGGCCTCCACGTCCACAAAGCTCAGCGCCAGAGGATGGCACATCGGAATCAGCTCACTGGTCCGCTTCGCTGCCTGGATCCCGGCAAAGCGAGCCACCTGCAACGGATCTCCCTTGGGATTCTGCGGCAGCGCGGCCAGCACCGCCGCATTCAGCTCCACAAACGCCCCAGCCACGGCCTCCCGGCGTGTCGGGACCTTCGAGCCCACATCCACCATGCGCGCCTGCCCGTCCTCATCAAAGTGCGACAATCTCTCCCTCATAGCGGCCATCCTAACGTAGCAGCACGCGCACCGTCTCGCCCACAGCGAACGCCTCTACCCCGGCGGGCAGCACCACGTACCCGTCGGCGCGCGCGTTGGCCACCACGTCCCCCGAACCCTGCCAGCCCACCACCCTCGCCGTAACACCCTCCCAGGTCCCCTCCACCCGGACCGGAAGAAAGCGCGTCAGCCGCGAGCCGCCCGGGACCGCAACCGCCAGCCGGGCCTCCACAAACCGCGGCCCCACCGCCGTTCGCCCACCCAGGGCGTGCACCATGGCAGACGCAAACAGGCGGAAGCAGATCTGTGCGGACACCGGATTCCCCGGCAACCCAAAGAAGTACGTCCACCCCCCCGGGTTCAATCCGTTGCTCTTCGGCAGACGTCCAAACACGACGGGCTTTCCCGGCTGAATCAGAGCGCCGGTAAAGAAGAACTCCGCTCCAAACTCTCCCAGCACCTGCTCCACCAGGTCATACTTCCCCATCGAAACCCCACCAGTGAACAGCAGCAGATCGGCCTCCCTGCCCTCCACAACCCTCGCCTCCAGCTCTTCCACGCAGTCTCGCGCTATCGCCAGCGGTTCGGCCACCCCTCCGGAGGCATCCACCAGCGCCGCCAGCGCATAGCTGTTGGAGTTGCGGATCTGCGCGTCCTCCATGGGTTCATTCAACTCCACCAGTTCGTCGCCCGTGGTGGCGATAGCCACCCTCGGCCGGGCAAAGACCTCGAGCTGCGATCTTCCGCAACTGGCCGCCACCCCAATCTCGGCCGCCTCCAGCAGACAGCCCTCCGGCAGCACCACCGCACCGGCTCTGGTCTCCGCCGCGCGCGGCACCACGTTCTCCCCGACCCGCATCTCCCGGGTCACGCGCAGCCATCCATCCTCCAGGGTTGTATGCTCTACCATCACCACCGCATCGGCCCCATCCGGCACCGCCGCACCGGTCATGATCTCGATGGCCTCCCCCTCCCCCATGGGAGCACCGCTCCACCTCTCCCCGGCCCGCAGCGACCCCACCACCCGCAGACCTGCTGTTGCAGCCCCGCCCACGTCCGCTGCCCGCACCGCATAGCCATCCCTGGTCGCGCGGTCAAACGGCGGCTGCTCCCGGTCAGCCGCCACCGCCCGGGCCAGCACCCTTCCTGCCGCGTTCCGCAACCCAACCGTCTCCACCTGCTGCGCGTTCCGGGCTGTCTGCGCGTGCCTCTGCACCACAGCCAACGCCTCTTCGAAGCGCAGGATCCTGTCGCTCGTCGGGAGCCTCTGCAAAGCATCCTCCTCCCCAAAGACAGCGGTGCCCCGGTCATAAACTGCTGACCGGGGCAACCTCCAAGTCAAGATCTGTCCTTGGATAAATCCATCTTGCCGAGCGTCGTCTCCCGCAGCACAAGCACCTTGCCTTCCTCAGGGAAGACGCCGATCCATGCTCCAGACTGCATAAAACTCCGCCCGGCAGTCTCCTCTACTTCTTGTGCGCCCGGTAAGATGTGCTGATCGACTGACCGAGGCTCTGCAGAACCGCCTGCACCTGCGGCACCTTGGGATCGTCGGGCGCCAGTTGAAGGAACTTCTGGTACGCATCGATGCAGCCCGGAGGCGGGGTCATCTTGTTCGTCTTGGGATCCACCGTCACCTTGGTCACCAACGCCTGACCCTTGATGAAGTACGCCAGCGCTCCATTCGGATCAGCGGCGATCGCCTTGTTCGCAGCATCCAGAGCTCCGTCCATCTGTCCAGCGTTGTAGAGGATGGCTGCCTCATTCTTGTAGTACATGCCGGCGTTGGTGGGATCAGCCTTGGCCGCGCTGTCGAAGGCGGCCGTCGCGTCGCTGGTCTTGCCCATCGCCGTCAGGGCGTTGCCAAGCTGGTTGTAATCCGCACCCAATCCGGTCGGGTTGGGCTTGGTCGCCGCAGTGTCCAGAGTGATCGCCTTCTTGTAAGCGTCCACCGCGCCACTGAACTCCTGTCCCACGGCTGCATCCTCGCTCGGCGACTTTCCGGCAGTCTTGTCCGCCAGGCTCAGGTGCCGCCCCTGCGCCATCATCGTGTCACCATAGGTCAGCCACAGCAACCCTACATCCGGCTTCGCCGCCACGGCCTGTTTCATCTCGTCCACATCCTGGCTCACATCGCCCTGGGTGGGAGCGGCTGCCTTCAGGTCGGTGCGCACCGATGCCAGCGTCTTGTTCAGCTTGGCAATCACTTTATTGGCCTGCGTCACCTCGGCGTTCTTCTTCTTGTACTCTTCCAGTTGCTTGCGCTGGTCCGGGGTCATCGCCTTCAGGTACTCAGGACGCGACATGTCGTCATTCAGCGTCACATCCTTCTGCGAAGCCGTCACCGTCAACTGCAACTGGTCAGCCACCACCTTGTCCCGCACCACATAGACAAAGTACTGGCCGGGGGCTATACCCGTCGCCGAATAGTCGCCGTTCGCATCGATCTGGGCCGTGTTGCTGAACTTGGCCTGCTTGTACGGAACGGTCATATCCGTGGTGAACTGCACCTCGCCCGGGGTAAAATCCTCCCCGGCCGGGTTCGATACGTGGCCATGCACCGTTGCCCCTGCTTGAGCAAACATCGGAACCGCCGCAAAGACTGCCACACCCAATACGCCAGCCAGACTGGCCATTAATGCACTCTGCTTCGCTCTCATCATCCTCTTCGTCCTTCTTTCACGGTCAGCCCGAAGCCTGCATCCGCTACGGGGCAGTTCTCTCACCTTCTGCGATGCGTCTTGTTGCCACACCTGTTGCGTAGGGGATCGGGTCGTTGACACCAGCGGCTGCGAAGGCCCGTAAGCGCAGGTCGCAGCTCTCGCAAACCCCACACGCCTCCGTCTCACTTGCGTAGCATGACCAACTTACATGCAACGGAGCGCCCAATTCAACTCCCAGCCTCACAATCTCGTGCTTTCTCAATTCAATCAGCGGCGTCACCACGCGGATCCTGCCCTCTTTGGTGCCTCTGAGAATCAGCTCATTGAAAGCCTCATAGTAGGCCGGACGGCAGTCCGGATAGCCGGAGCTGTCCTGCTCCACTGCTCCGATAAACACGCTCTCTGCGCCCAGAACCTCGGCCCAGCTCACGGCCGCGCTCAAAAAGTGGGCGTTGCGAAACGGAACATACGTTACTGGAATCTCACCCGCCCTGCGCGCGCTTGAGCCCTCCCCTGCCTCTTCCGAGGCCTCCGGCACGTTGATGCGAATATCGGTCAGAGCGGATCCGCCGATCCTCCGGAACAGGTCCGTCTCCAGCTCCATCAGATCCTGCAGCCCCACCGCCTGCGCTACCTCGCGGGCGGCTCGTAACTCTCTGGCCTGGGTGCGCTGCCCATAACTGAAGTGCACACCAAAGCAGTCATGGTCGCGCGCAGCCAGCGCCGCGCACACCGTGGAGTCCATGCCACCGGATAGACAGACGACGGCCCGCGGTCGGCTCACTTTTTCTTCTCCTCCGCAGATCCCTCGCCGCTCTCGGCCTGCTCGGCCGCGATCTCTGCCGCCGTCACGGCCTCCATCGACTCCGGCGCATCGTCCATGGACTCCAGCAGCTTGCGCGCCTCCGCCTCGTCGCTTGCATACACCTGAAGCTGTGAGACAAACGCAACCGGAATCAGACTGTTGGCCGTCTCGCCCTGGAGAAACACCGGGATACCCGCCGCCTCCAGCTCGGTCCTTGCCAGGCTGGCCTCCATCGGTTCCGGGTATGTAGCGATCGTTACCAGCTCATCCTGCTCCTTGCCGATCTCTTCGCCGTTCATGGTCTCCCCTCCGCTTCCCCGAACTCTTCTGCCTCTGGCCCTCTCTCCACCGGAA
Organism: Acidobacteriota bacterium; assembly: GCA_021806005.1. Lineage (GTDB taxonomy): Bacteria > Acidobacteriota > Terriglobia > Terriglobales > Acidobacteriaceae > Granulicella. Next base: position 11,282 of record JAJZDM010000020.1, read on the forward strand.
AGAGTCACCGGACCACCCCAGCGTACTCTCTTCTGCTCCATTCTCCGCGCACGCTTCCTTCAAATCAAACGCGAACACGCCTACTTCGCATCCACCGAGAGCAGATGGAAGGTAATGGTGCCCCAGAATAGCCTTGCCTGCATCTGTACCGGCAGATGCCGGGCATCATCGGTATACCAGATCCAGATGCTGCCCCGATTCTTCACCACGCCCTCATCGGCCGTCGGCTGCACCTTGATCGTCTCAAAGGTTCCGGCCGGGGTCTTGATCTCCTCGCGGTTCTCCACCTTCATCCCCACCGTCACTGTCCGCATCGCGTCCGCCAGGGGAAAGTAGAACGTCTGCCCCGGTGTCAGGGTCTGGGACTGCACATAAAACATCGCCGAGAGCGAGTCGGTGACACACGCCGGGATGTTGGTCGTCAGCACCCTCTCCGTACCCTTCACCAGGTTCCGCTCATCCAGCGTCTGCTTGCCGTGCGCATAATCAAAGCTCAGGTCGCTGGCGATCTTGCGCCGGCCCTCCTGGGTCTGCTTGTCAAAGCCCGTGGAGCATCCAGTCTTTACGTTGAAGCCGGACTGGAAGCCGTCCACCACAGGAAACAGCAGATTCACCGCTCCAATCGTGTCCGCGGTCGCTGAGATCTTCATCAGATCCCCCACCTGGTCCAGATGGAAGACGGCCGTACCGGTGGTAAACACGCGCCAGTCGACGCTGTAGGTCAGGGTCTCGTGCTGCGGATAAAAATAGGTGATCGCTGGCGGCTGCAGCACCGGAATCGGACGCTGCGCCACCGCTGCCTCCGGCCGGGTGAAAAACTGCGCCTCCACCTGCCGCGGCAACACCCAGCCGATCAGCAGCACGCCCACCAGGGCCGCCGCCACAAGAACCGCCGTTGCCAGCTCCGTCGCCGGGCGATTCCCCGCTGGCCACGCAGCCTTCACCAGGGCCATCGTCCCACCCCTCCCCGCCAACGAGTCTTTCCAGACCCGCAAAGGGGCCATCCAAACGGCCGTCAAATCAGCATCTCCCCCGGGGTTTTGACAACGGCGGCTGCGGCGCATCAACGCAGGAACAGCATGCGCAGTGCCAATGCCGCATAGATCGCGGCCGCGCCCATAAGTGCATTGTACTCGCGATGATGCCGATAACGCTCCGGCGAGAACCTGCCCAGCCCCGGCTGCGCCCCGGCAAACTGCGCCCGGGTCAGCCTCGGCAGCAGCCGCGGAACACGCCGCGCATACTCGTCAAAGGAGGCAAATACGCTGCGCAGATAAGCTTCCTCGGAGAGGATCACCGGCACATAGATGGCCAGGAACATCACCACCAGCAACAGCCCCAGCCACCACCGTCCCGCCGCCACGGCAAAACCCGCGGCGATGCCCATTGACCCCAGATAGAGCGGGTTGCGCGTATAGGCATACGGCCCGGTTCGCGTCAGCTCCGCATTCTTCTTCACATACCCGGCCGCATACGCACGCAGCCACAGGCCCGGAACCACCAGCAGCAGGCTCCACGCCAGCGTCTCCCGGCTGGGCCGGGCAAAGACCAGAAACACCGCCGCTACGGCAAAGCCCAGCGGCACACGCAGCCTGCGCGCGATCCTCTGCCACCCCGTTCGAACCTGTGCCCTGGCCTCACCGGCTGATCCCATCCCTTCATTCTAAAGGTCCGCGGAACCCACAGCCAGACTCCCCGCCTCATCCCCCAGCCAACACTCCCTGCGCCGCGTCCTGTACTGCGCTCACCGGCAGCTTCGCCAGCCCCGGATCCAGGCGATCAACGTGCCTGTAACTCGTCACCGAGTCCCTGTCCCGCAGCACCACCTTTCTCCCCGGCCCCCACGGACCGTTCCTCTCCGGATCCGTCGGCCCAAACAACGCCACCAGCGGCGTACCCAGGGCCGCCGCCAGATGGGTCGGTCCGGAGTCGCCACCGATCAGCAGCGCCGTCCGGCGCAGCAGAGCAATCAGTCCGGCCACGTCGCAGACCACCACCCTTGCGGCGCCCCCGCTCGCCGCAACCACCTCGGCCGCCAGCGGGTCGTTCCGTTGCGCGGCGTTCACCACCACATCCAGCCCCATCGCCTGCAGCCTTCTGGCCAACTCGCCGTAGCGCTCGGCCGGCCACAGCTTGGCTCTCCATCCACCACCCACGGCCAGCACGCAGACTCCCCGCTGCGCCCTGGACTGCGCGCGTTCCACCTCGGCAGCCCAGTCCTCCGCCCGCCGATCATGCGGCAGCGCGAAAGCCTCACCCTCCAGCGCCACGCCGCAGGCCTCACCCAGCAGCGCCGCACCCTGATCGACCACGTGGCGCCCCCGGCGCTCGACGCGGCGCTTGTAAAACCAGGCCGCCGGGCTCTCGCGCGGATCGCTGTAGCCGGAGAACTCTCTCGCTCCGGCCATCCATCCGATCACCGCAGAGCGCAGGGTTCCCTGCATATCCACCACCAGGTCATAGTGCGCCCGACCAACCTCCCGGCGCAGGGTCAGAATCGACCGCAGCGTAGCCACCGACAAGGGACGCCCGGACCACAACTTCGTCTCCGCCAGGCAGACTCTGTGGACCACCGGCGCCTCGTCCTGGGCACTCACCAGCAGCGGAGCCCAGCGGGGATCCACCGCCCAGTCGATCACCCAGTCCGGTCTGTTCCTGCGCAGCGCGGCCACTGCCGGAAGGGCGTGCGCCACGTCCCCCATCGCGCCTACGCGGACCACCAGGACCCTCATCGCCGCCAATCCTCTCCGCCGCTCTCGCCCGAGATCAACTCCAGGTGCGCCGAGGGAGTCAGCTTCGCCTCCAACGACCGCAACACCGCCCTCCCATCAGCGAACTCCGCCTCCAGCGCCACCACCATCAACGGACCCAACGCCTCCAACGCCGCGCGCATCGCCTCCGTCAACTTCACCGCATCCTTCTCGGTAGTCACAAAACCCGATCCGTCCAGGCCCCTCGCCACCTCCATCACACGCCGGATGTCCGCCTCGGTGTACCGATGGTGATCGGGAAACGCAACCGTCTCCACCACCCCGCAGCCCGCCTCCTGCAGCATCCCGGCAAAACCCTCAGGCCGCGCAATCGCGCAAAAGGCCACCGGCCGCAACCCCGCTCCAAAGACCTTCAGGGGAGACCCAAAGCGTAGGCTTCGGTGCACCGTCCACATCTGGCCGTGTTCCCGCAACATCTCCCAGGCACGGCTGCCGACAGAACGCCGGCCGCCCCCAAACCCTAGCTGCTGGCCTCCTAGCTGCTGGCCTCCTCCCACCCCGGCCCCCACTCCGTCCTGATCCCCTTCTTCCACCTCCGCGTCAAACTCGTCCTGACGCACCACCACCACGTCTGCCCGCTCCAGCGCGCTGAGATCCTCGCGCAGATTCCCGGCCGGCAACAGTGCATCCTCCAGATCCTCCCGGGTCAGCAACACAACGTCCACGTCCCGCGCCAGGCGGCGATGCTGAAAGCCGTCATCGAGTAGATGCACGCCCCTCCGGACCTCTCCCGCCTCCGCCTCGGCTCGCCTCCCGGCAGCGTAGCGGTCCGCTCCCACCCACACCGGCACACCGGTCTGGGTGGCGATCAACACCGGCTCATCTCCAAACCGTCGCGCCGCATCCCTGGCCCCCGTCCATACCCGTTCCACACCATCTCCGCTGCGGCCGTACCCCCGGGAGAGAACATCCACCGTCCAGCCGGCCTCGCGCAGCATCCTGGCCAGCGCCATCACCACGGGCGTCTTGCCCGCTCCGCCTGCGGAGAGACTGCCCACGCTGATCACCGGCCACTCCAGCCGCCGGGTGCGCGGCCAACCGACGCTCCGCAGCCAATCCTTGTACCGCAGCACACCGCGATAGATCGGCGTCAGCGGCCTGGCCCAGCTCCGCCGCGCCGTCACCTCTTACCTCCCTTCATCACCTGCAGAATCGCCTCCACGGAGCGCGAGGTCGCCCCCTGCTGCTGCTCAAACACCCTCCGCCCGCGCGCGCCCATCGCCACAGCCTCCTCACGGTTTGCCAGCAACTCCGCCACAGCCGCTCCAAGCTGCTCCCGATCCTGGACGATTCGGATTCCGCCCGCCTCCTGCATCTTCACCACCACCTCGCGAAAGTTCTCAAATGAGCCTCCCATCACCACCGGAACCCCGAACTGCGCAGGCTCCAGGGGATTATGTCCGCCCTTGCGAATCAGACTCCCGCCCACATAAGCCACATCCGCCACCGCATACACCCCCGCCAGGTCGCCGATCGTGTCCAGCAGGAAGACCTCCACCCCCGCGTCCGGATCCTTTGCACTCTCGCTCGCCCCCACCGGCTCCGCACGGCAATCCTTCTCCCGCGGCGCTCCTCCCGGGTTGTCGCTCTGCCCTCGCCCGGCACTCGCCTTGGCGTAGCGATACGGCTGCAGCATCGCCTCCACCGCCGCAAATCGCTCAGGATGGCGCGGCGCAAGCACCAGCAGAGCACCGCTCTGCTCCCTTACCTCCTGCGCCCAGGCCCCCAGCACCAACTCCTCCTCCGCCGCGGAGCCCCCCACCGTGCTGCCTGCGACCACGATGGGCCTTCCCGCTGCGATGCTGCGTACCCGTTCCGCCATTCCGTTCTGCCGGGGTGCAACGATGTCGTATTTCGTATTGCCCGTAACCTGAATCGAACCGGCCCCCACCATCGCCAGCCGCAGCGCATCCTCTTCGCTCTGCGCCAGCCACAGCCTCGGCTTGCGCAATACCCTCCCCCATATCGGCCGCAGGTACATGCGTCTGGCGCGATGAAAGGATCGATCGCTCATCCGTGCATTGGCTACCACTACTGGAACAGCGCGCCGCGCGCACTCGTGCAGCAGCCGCGGCCACAGCTCATTCTCCATCAAAATCAGCGCCGCAGGCTGCAGCGCCTCCAGGTACCGCCTCACCGCAAAGCCAAAGTCCAGCGGCATGTAAAAGACCCGATCCGCTCCAAACCGCTGCCGTGCCAGCGCCTGCCCGGTCCGGGTCGTCGTCGAGATCACCACCCGAAATCCACCGGGTGCGGACAGCGCCGAGGCGGACAGCGCCACCTCCAACTCCTTCACCAGCCTAGACCCCGCCAGCACCTCGCCCACACTCACCGCATGAACCCACACCACGCGCCTGCCGTTAATCGCCTCCACCACCCGCGCGGGAACTCCCCCCAGACGCTCCCGCAACCCCTCGCGGTAGCGGTTCGTCGTCAGCATGCGCAGCAGCCACCAGGGCGAGCTCAGTACCAGCGCCAGCGCCAGTATCATGCTGTAAGCGAGCATCACCATGGCTTGCATCTCGTCGTCTTTTGCTTTGGTTGCACTTTGTTGAGAATAATTGAACCAGGAAGTTGCGGAACCCGAAGCCGGAGTGCAGCCGGAACAGCCTGGCCATAGCATCGCACCCGCCAGGCTGCGGCATCGCACCAGACCAGCTCCGGCATCCAACCCGGTATGCATGAGACATGCAGCGGGGAAGCAGAGAATCCACTCCCCGGAAAGATCATCCCGGCCATGAACCAGTCCGCCCTGAACATACGTCCTGCCACACCCGAAGATATTCCCGTCATCCTCCGCTTCATTCGCGAACTCGCGGCGTACGAGCGCGAGCCGGACGCCGTGCTGGCCACCGAAGCCGACCTGCTGCGCGATGGCTGGGGCGAACCCGCCCGCTTCACCGCTCTCATCGCCGACTATGGCAGCGTCCCCGCAGGCTTTGCTCTCTACTTCACCACTTACTCCACCTGGCGTGGTCACCACGGCATCCGCCTCGAAGACATCTACGTCACGCCCTCCCTGCGCAACCGCGGCATCGGACGGGCGCTGCTTGCCCGCATCGCCGCCATCTGCGTCGAACAGGGCTGTCCCCGCCTGGAGTGGGATGTGCTGGAGTGGAATGAACCGGCCATCGCCGTCTACCTTCGCCTCGGCGCCCGGATGCAGACGGACTGGCGCATCATGCGCCTCTCCGGCGACGCGCTGACCTCTCTCGCGGCCCGGGACCTCGCTCCGCATCCACCCATCGATGCATCCTCCTGATCCTCGCCCCGCACCCTTTATGAATATGAAAAAGATCCATATCATCGGCGCTGGACTCGCCGGTCCGGAGGCCGCGCTGCAGGCAGCCTCCCTCGGCTGCCAGGTCGTGCTCTCCGAGATGCGCCCTCTGCGCTCCACCGAAGCCCATCAGACCGCCGACTTCGCCGAACTTGTCTGCTCCAACTCCCTCAAGAGCGAGAGCGAGAACACCGCACCCTGGCTGCTCAAGAAGGAGATGCGCCGCGCCGGCTCCTTTCTCCTCCAGGCCGCTGACTCCAGCGCCGTCCCCGCCGGACACGCGCTGGCCGTCGATCGTATCGAGTTCTCCCGGCGGGTCGCCGATCTCATCGCCGCCCAACCCCGCATCGAGGTGCGCCGCGAAGAGGTCACCAGCCTCACCAGCAACGATGACCTCATCACCGTCCTCGCCAGTGGCCCGCTCACCAGCTCCCCGCTGGCTCAAGAGCTCGAGCGCCTCACCGGAGCCGGCCAACTCGCCTTCTACGACAGCATCTCCCCCATCGTCGACGCCAGCACCATCGACATGGACAAGGTCTACTTCGCCGCACGCTGGGATAAAGGCAGCGCCGACTACCTCAACTGTCCCTTTACCAAAGAGGAGTACGACGCCTTCCTGGACGCGCTCACCAGCGCGGAGACCGTTCAGGCCCATAGCTGGGACACGCCTCCATCGGATCCCTCCGCTGCCCCCTCACCAGCTCCCCTCGCCTACTTTGAAGGCTGCCTGCCCATCGAAGAGACCGCGCGCCGCGGACGCGATACGCTTCGCTTTGGGCCGATGAAGCCCGCCGGCCTCACCAACCCCAGGACCGGAAGATGGCCCTACGCCGCCGTGCAACTGCGCAAGGAAAACCTCCGTGCCGACAGCTACAACCTGGTCGGATTCCAGAACCACCTGCGCTTTGGCGAACAGGCCAGGGTCCTGCGCATGATCCCCGGTCTGGAGCACGCCAGCTTTCTGCGCTACGGGCAGATCCACCGCAACACCTACATCCACGCACCCTCGCTGCTGCGCCAGACGCTGCAACTGCGCTCTCACCCCGGCATCCTCATCGCCGGACAACTCTCCGGTGTGGAAGGTTACACGGAGTCGATCGCCAGCGGCCTGCTGGCCGGCCGCTATGCGGCCGCGCTGGCCCGCGGCATCCAGCCGGAGCCGGCCCCACGGCTCACCGCCAACGGATCGCTCACCTACTACATCACCCACGCCGACGCCAAAAGATTCCAGCCGGCCAACATCACCTTCGACCTGCTCCCCCCGCTCGAAGACGACCTTCGCCGCAAAGTCCGCGACAAGAAGGAGCGGCACAGGATCCAGTGCGAGCGCGCCCTCGCCGCCTGGGACCAGTGGCTCACAAACGCCGCCCAGCCCACACCCTGACGGCGGCCCGGGTTATTCCGCCTGCCGCTTGTTCCTCGGCTTCAGCTTGAACCAGATGGGGCTGCCGATGAACTTGAAGGCGCCGCGAATCTCGTTGGCCAGAAAGCGTTCATAGCTGAAGTGCAGCTTCACGCCACGGTCCGTGAACAGCACAAACGTAGGTGGCGCCACCGCGGCCTGGGTCATGTAGTAGATCTTCACCCGCTTCTTCATCGGTACGCTGGCGCGCTGGAAGTCGATCTTGTCCAGGAAGCGATTCATCGCCCCCGTCGAGACGCGCTTGCGGCGCTCCCGGGCAACCAGCTCCACCTTCTTGAAGACCTCTTCAATCCCCTTGGACTCCGCGGCAGAGACAAACAGCACCGGAGCGTACTCCAGAAACTTCAACGCATCCCGCACCTGCTGCTCGAAGATCTTCTTGTCAGCCGGCCGCTTGTCCTTCGAGCCGCCCTCGCCCGCCGGTCCGCGCCTGCTCACCAGGTCCCACTTGTTCACCACCACAATCACGCTTCTTCCGCTCTCATGGGCGTACCCGCCGATGTTGGCGTCGGCAGCGGTCACGCCTTCGCTGGCATCAATCATCAGCAGCGCCACATCGGCGGACTCCAGGTGCTTGCGGCTCATGATCACCGACAGCTTCTCCGCCATCAGCTTGGTCTTGCCCTTGCGCCGGATGCCGGCCGTATCGATGAAGCGGAAGCTGTGCCCATCCCGCTCGACCACCTCATCCACGGCGTCACGCGTCGTGCCCGCAATCGGAGACACGATCGCCCGCTCGCTCCCGGTCAGGGCGTTCAACAACGTGCTCTTGCCCACATTGGGTCGGCCGATAATGGCGATCTTGGTCTCGCGCGCGATGTGCTCACCGTGCGAACGCAGCTTACGGGCAGGCCCCGTACCGGGCTCCGAGCCGGGCTCATGACCATGCTGCGCCGGCGCGACCTCGACCGGGCCCGCCTGAGGTCCGGGAAGCGGATCTCCCCCGCCGTCCATGTCCTCTTCCGCCTCCTCTTCCTCTCCCTCAAAGCGCTCCTCCGGCTCCTCGGCCACAAACTCCGGGGGCAGCGCGGCCCACACCTCATCCAGTAGATCGCCAATCCCCGAGCCATGCTCAGCGGAGATCGGGCAGACGTTGCGAAATCCCAGGCTGCGGAAGTTCTCCGCCGCGGCAAACATCTCCGCCCTGTCCATCTTGTTCACAGCCAGAAACACCGGTTTGCCGCCCAGCAGGAGCAGGCGCGCAAGATCCACATCCGGTGCGGCAAGCTCGGTGCGCCCATCGATCACCATGATGATCGCGTCGGCCTCCGCCAGACCTGTTCTCGCCTGACGAAAGATCTCCGCGGGAATCAGCTCCTTGTCGTCCGGCACCACACCCCCAGTGTCCACCAGCCGCACCGTGCGGCCGGCCCACTCCACCTCGCCGTAGATGCGGTCCCGCGTAATCCCCGGTTCATCGCCTACAATCGAGCGCCGCGTCCCGGTCAGCCGGTTGAACAGCGTCGACTTGCCCACATTGGGCCTTCCGCAGATCGCCACCAGCGGCATCCGCGCCGGTTCGCGATGGCGCCCCTCGGCGGCAACCGTCAACCGCTCCGCCAGAGACTCCGCCTCCCGCCACTGCCGCGCTTCATGCTCTTCGAGCCTCTCGTCCGGCTTGCGCTCCGCACCCCCACGCTCGTTTGCTCCCCGCCCCGCAACTCCCTCGGGCCCGCGCACCACCACCTTGCGCTCACGCTCCGGGCTCCGGGTCGGCGTCCTGGCGGTCTTCTGCGCAACAGCCTTCTTGGCGGCTATCTGTTTGCGCTTCTTGGGTGAAGCCGCGCCGGTGGCTGCCGTACCCCTGCTCCCCGGCGTCTTGCCCTGACGCGGCCGCGTGCTCGCCTGCCGGTGCTTCTTGCCCATCCGCTTCTTCTCTTCGCGTCTCGGTGCCATGCCGCTTCCCTTCCCCCGCGCATCCTCGCCGCCATCTTCAACCAGCGCCTTCTTCATTATAGGAACGGAACCGGACCCGCCCATCCGCGCCTGATCCTTCCTCCATCCCTGAATCCAGCCAACTACCCCGGGCAAATGCCTCCACGCCTCGCCCACGCAACGAAGAAATGGCGATGATCATCTACCTGAAACAAGATCAGCGTTCCTGCGCCGTGAGCGACGAGTCCTACATGCAGAGCCTCCTCCGCAACTCGCCGCTCACAGAGCCTACCACCGATTACCGCTATTCTGGTTCTGCCGTACCCCGATGCCCCTTTCGATGCCACTCTCCCCGGACCACGCTGCCGAAACCGATCTCAAGCTGCCCTCCCTCCACGACTTCTTCCATCCGGGCGGACTGCTGGCCCGCTCGTCGCTGGCCTTTGAGCATCGGCCCGGCCAGTACGCCATGGCCCGGGAGATCGAAAGATGCCTCTCCCGGCACCGCCATCTGATCGTTGAGGCCGGCACCGGAACCGGCAAGACCCTCGCCTACCTGCTCCCCGCCCTGCGCCGCGCCCGGGAGTACCAGCAGCGCATCATCATCTCCACCGGGACCAAGAACCTGCAGGAACAGCTCTTCTTCAAAGACGTACCCTTCCTGGAGTCTCTTCTCGGTCCTCTCCGTGTCTGCTACATGAAGGGCCGTGCGAACTACGTCTGCAAGCAGAAGCTCTACGCCCTGCGCGACAACCCTCTGCTCACCGGCCTGGAAGAGATCTCCCACTTCCACTCCATCCTGCAATGGGAGCGCAGCACCGACACCGGCGATCGCGCCGAGATCGAAGGCCTTCCGGAAGACTCTGCTCTGTGGCACAAGCTGGACGCGCGCAGCGAGGCCTGCCTCGGCCAGACCTGTCCCAACTGGGAGCCCTGCTTCATCACCTCCATGCGGCGCAAGGCCATCGAGTCAGAGATCATCATCGTCAACCATCACCTCTTCTTCGCCGATCTCGCCATCAAGCAACAGGCCCCTGGCGCTCCCGACGCCGGCATCCTTCCAGAGGCCGCCGCCGTCATCTTCGATGAGGCCCACGAACTGGAGGATGTCGCCAGCCAGTACTTCGGGATCGCGCTCAGCAACGCCCGCTTTGAAGAGCTCTCGCGCGACACAGAGACCTTCCTGCGCGCCAAAGGCGTCACCACCAGCGCCATCGAGAGCGCCACCCAGAGCATCCGCGAGCGCTCCAAACTCTTCTTCGCCTCCCTTCCCGCCGGCTCCTCGGAGCTGGGTCGGCTCGAGTTCACCGACCGCCCGGGCTTTCTCGAAGACCGCGGGGACGCCTACCTGGGCGCGCTCAACGCCCTGCAGCGGCTGGAGGGCGAACTCGAGCGCCTGCGCGATGTCGAGGAAGCCGCCGGCCTGCGCAAACGCGCCGCGGACATTCGCAACCACCTCAAATTTCTCCTCCAGTCGACAGATGCCAACACCGTCTTCTGGATCGAACGGCGCGCCAGCAGCGGCCTGCGCAACGCTGCCCGCGGTCGACCCGGAAGCGCCTCCACCCTCCCCCAGGCCTACAGCACGCACCTGCTCGCAACTCCCATCGACGTCTCCACTCTGCTCTCCGAGACCCTCTTCACCCGTTACCCAACGGTGGTCCTCACCTCCGCAACCCTGGCCGTCGCGGCTCCCGTCTCCGAAACCTCCACCAAGGCCGGCGCGGACTCGGATCGAGCCCCCTCGGGCCGTGAGAGCGAAACGCTCGACGACGACCTTGAAACGCCCCGCCGCGAACACCACGAGCCGGATAGCGAACAGCGAAAGCACGGCGACAGACACGGGAAACCCGGCTTCTCGCACCTCAGACGACGGCTCGGCGTCCCCTTGCCCCGCGAACTGGTCATCCCCAGCCACTTCGACTACGCCCAGCAGGCGCTGCTCTACCTGCCACCCGGCATGCCCCAGCCACAGGATCCCCGCTTCCTTCCCCAGGCCACGGAGAGGATCCGCCGCGTCCTGGAGATCACCCAGGGCCGCGCCTTCTGCCTCTTTACCAGCCACGCCCAGATGCGCAAACTCTATGAGAGCCTGCTCTCCCAGCTTCCCTACCCCCTGCTTCTGCAGGGTTCTTCCGCGCGCCACATCCTTCTCCAGCAGTTTCGCGAGACTCCCAACGCGGTCCTTTTCGGAACCAGCTCCTTCTGGCAGGGAATCGATGTCCAGGGAGAACAACTGAGCTGCGTCATCATCGACAAGCTCCCCTTCGCCGTCCCAACAGACCCGGTGACCCGGGCCCGCAGTGAGGCAATCAACGCCGCTGGCGGCAACGCCTTCCAGGAACTCCACATACCCCAGGCGGTCATCGCTCTCAAGCAGGGATTCGGTCGCCTGATTCGCTCTCTCGGCGACCGCGGCGTCCTCATGCTCCTCGACCCCCGCATCCGTACCGCCCGCTACGGACCCACCTTCCTCGACTCGCTGCCCCCCTACGCCCGCACCCAGGAGATCGTCGACGTGGAACGCTTCTTCGCTGCCGCCAACGCACCTCCGCCTCCGGGCTAATCGCCCCCCGCGTTGCATTCATCTGCCCCAAACCAGCCCCGCACCCATCCCCTCGCGTATCCTTGACCCAGGACCTGAAGGCCCACCCCGATGGGACGCAACCTCTACATCCTCGCCGCCACGCTCGCCGGGCTCTCGCTGCTCTCCATCGTGCTCTCCTTCACCAACGTGGCCCAGCAGCCAGGCTCGCCAGGAGACGCCGCCCTGTGGCGAACCGCCAGCATCGCGCTGATCTGCCTGGCGCTGGTCCTCACCCTCCTCGGCATCCTCAGTTCGCTCTTCGAGCAGGCCGAGCGCCGTTACGAGATGGATCGCCGGCAGAAGCGCCGCCACCGCTCCCAGTAGACCCTCCGCCCGGCCAACCGGAGCCTCTGACCCGGTAAAATGGGAGATGGCGCAAACAGCCCGCCGATTGGAGCCCCAACCACCATGTTTGAAGTCACGGTACAGGCCGGTTTCTCCTCAGGCCACTACCTCCGCAACTACCACGGCAAGTGCGAAAACCCGCACGGTCACAACTATCGCGTGCTGGTAACGCTCGTCGGCGAAGAGCTGGATGAAGCCGGCCTCCTACTGGACTTCAAGCTCCTCAAGCAGGTCCTCCGCCCCACCGTCGAATATCTCGATCACCAGATGATCAACGACCTTGAGCCCTTCACCACTCTCAACCCCTCTGCCGAAAACCTCGCCCGCTACTTTTACGAGAAGACCGCGGCTCAGATGCTGGAGATGACCTCCGGGCGCGTGCGGGTCAAGGACTGCACGCTCTACGAGACCGACACCAGCTTTGCCCGCTACTACCAGCCTCAGGACGGCAGCCCTTCCGCGGGGAAGTAGCATGCGCCTCATCGAAATCTACAAATCCGTACAGGGAGAGAGCTCCTTCGCCGGAGTGCCCTGCATCTTTGTCCGCCTGGCCGGCTGCAACCTGCGCTGCGCCTGGTGCGACTCCGAGTACACCTTCGGCGCGGGCGAGGCCTTCTCCTCCGCCGAGATCCTGGCTCGCATCGAAGCCCTCGCCCCCTGCCGCCTGATCGAGTTCACCGGCGGCGAGCCGCTGCTGCAGGCCCGCGAACTGCTGCCGCTCATGGAGCAGCTTCTAACCCGCGGCTACCAGCTCATGATCGAGACCAGCGGAGAGCGGCCACTGGCCAACGTCCCTCCCGCCGTCCACAAGATCGTGGACGTCAAGTGTCCTGGAGCCGGTGCTGCGGCCAACACCTTTCGCCTCGAAAACCTCGCTGCCCTCACCCCCAGCGACGAGGTAAAGTTCGTCCTGACCAGCCGCGCCGACTACGAGTTCGCCCGCCAGTTCATCCAGACCCACAACCTCGCCGGCCGCTGCGGCCAGATCCTTCTCTCTCCGGCATTCCTCAAGAACCCCAGCCAGGAGCGCTCCACCGCCAACTGCGCTCTGGATCCCCGCCTGGTGGTCGAGTGGATGCTGGCCGATGGCCTCCCCGCCCGCCTCAGTCTTCAAATCCACAAGTACATCTGGGAGCCCCTCAAGAAGGGCGTGTAGCAGCTCTCGGTGGCCCCGGGGAAGGCCAACGAGCGGTCCACCCTACGAATGTCGGGGCTACCTTCGCTGACTGCCCGTGCTCTCCGATCCGGTGCGCCTGGGAGCTTGGTCAGGCACCCTGCGGCATGGCCCTGGGATGCAACAGCATCCAGTTGATGCCAAACTTGTCGCGGAGCTGCGCAAAGCGATGCGCGAAGAAGGTCTCCTGGAGCTTCATGAAGACCTCGCCGCCCTCCGTCAGCGCAGCGTACATTCGTTCGGCCTCCTCGTTGCTCTCCACCGAGAGCGTCAGGTAGGCGCTACGCATCGGCTCGGCTCCCGGAACGTCCGAGGTATGGAGTTGCGTCTCGCCAATCGAGAGCGTGGCGTGGAGAACGCTGTCAGCCTTCAAACCTGCCGGGCTGATCTTCGGCTCCGGCATCTGATCGTAAGTCATCAGAAACAAGATCCTTGCTCCCAGGCACTCTTCGTAGAAACGGAACGCCTCTCGGCTCGTTCCGGGAAGGTTGATGTAGGCGGTCATCTTCATCGACTGAACTCTCCCTTCAAAGCAGGAAACCTCGGACCCATCTGCGCTGGACACCAAGGATAGATCCACTCTCCTCTAAATGTCCTGCGCGGCCTCGAACGAGGCTTCCGGCGAGCTCAACGCAAAGCCTCACAGGATGCCGGCAAACACCTTCCAACCGGCACTCCGGCGCCTCGCTCAGGAACGCATCGCCTTCAGCAGCCGCTTCACCCCAGCCCAGCGGACCCCCAGGCCCTTGCCATACATCACCTGGATCAATCCTCCATACGCATCCTGGTCCATGCCCCGCGGCGGGTCCAGATGGAGCTTCACTCCCCCACGTCGTACCAGCACCGTCTTTACCGCGGTCATCTCCAGCAGCCCCTCGGCTCCGCGCGTCACTCCGTACCCGCTCTCTCCCCGTCCGCCGAAGGGAACCCGCGGATCCGCTGTAGGCACAATGATGTCGTTGATCAGCAACGTTCCAGCGTTCAGCATGCTGCCCAGCATCCGCGCCATCTTTTCGTCTTTGCCATCGCAGAAGATCGAAACCCCCAGGCCATACGCGCACGTTGCATAGAGCTGCGGCACATGCAGCATCGACTCCGCCTCCAGCAACGAGATCACCGGAGCAAACAGATCACTGGATGCAACCGCCATCTCCGCGGAAGCGCGGTCCACAACCAACGGCCTCTGCGCCTCGGGCTGAAACGCTCCCTTCACCTCCGCACCCTTGCCCGCCGCCTCCTCCAGAGCCACGCGCAACCGCTCCGCGGTTCTCGCCTCCAGAGGTACCGCCGGAACCTTCGCCAGCTCCTCCTGCAACAGAGGCCGCAGCGCCGCCATCGTCTTCGGCGTCGCAAACAGCCGCCGTGGCGACAGGCACACGGCGGCGCCGTTCAGGCGCAGCCCAAAGGCCACCATCCTGGCTACCTCCTGCAGATCCGCCGAGGGCGTCACCACCATGGCATCGGCGCCAGAGAGCTCCAGCACCGCTGGTGTCGCACTCTCCGCCAGATCCTTCAGCAGAAGATGTCCGGTCCGGGAAGATCCCGTGAAGACCACCTTGTCCGGGCAGGTGGCCAGAACCCTCTGCGCCGCCTCCACGCTCTCGTCGGTCACCGTCAGCACCCCATCGGGCAGTCCCGCGTCGGCAAGAGCCCGCGCTACCTGCAGCGCCACCGCTTCGCCGCCCTGCCCCGGCTTCCAGGTAACGCGATTGCCCGCAGCCAGCGCCTGCAGAACCTGTGACCCCGGAATGAACAGCGGGAAGTTGGAAGGGCCAATCACCAGCACATGTCCCAGCGGAATACGCAGCACCTCCGCCGCCACACCCGCCAGCCACACCGGCCGCCCGCTCCAACCCAGCCTGCGCGGAGAAAGAATTCGCTCCGCCTTCCGCTCCAGAAACCTGCACCCCGCCAGCAAGGGCACAAGCTCCACCATCAGCGTGTCCGCCTTGCTGCGTGCCAGGCCCGGCCAGATCGCCTCCGGAAACTCCTGGGCTCGCTCCGCCATCAGCCTCCGCGCCGCGCGCAGAACCCGCACACGATCCTTCACCGGCATCGAGGCCCAGCGCTGCGAGCCGCTCCCCGCGGAAGGAGCAGGATGCATCGAGCAGGCACACTCGGGATCTAAGCGTGGGACTGGCAAGCATGGCGTCTCCGCCCTCTGCACCTCCACGCTCACGGTGCCGCTCTCCAGTCGCGCCTCACGATTCATGGCATGCTCCCAAATCCGCAGCCAGGCCATCTCTGCCGAATCCGTCTCTGCAACCGATCCGTCACAGCATCCCTCGAACAGTGCTCCTCACCCGCTCCGCAACCATACCGCAGACGATGTGGCTGCTGGTTTCGCCGCCGGCTTCGCTACCCGCCTGCCCCTCCACCGCCTCGACCGCGGGCAGCACCGTCTCACCCGCCAGGATCACCAGGGCAAGTCCAAAGATAGCACCCTGTCTCTGGGTCGCCACGGGATAAAACTCGGCCAGCGCACCGTAGGCGGCTCCAGCCGCGGCGCCAACCCCCCACGGAATCGCTCTGCTCATCCGCCGTCCCGTCTTCGTCTCCAGCGCATGCCCGGTTCCCGTCTCCGCAGCCACATTCTCTGAACTCGTCTCCCCGGACGCGCGCCGAGGATGCAGCATCTCAACGGCAGACTTCGCCGCCGTCGCCACCAGACCCGCTACCAATCCCGCCACCAGCCCTTTGGTCAGCGAGCGATCTCTGTCCGTCTCACTCACCACATCTCCTCCTTCATCCAGCACTGCCGCACATCGTACTCCTGTCGTAGCCCTCAGTCTCTCTTCCTGAGCCGGTCACAGGGGAAAAAACCACTCTCCCTATAGACCATCAAGAACCGGCCCACGGAAGCCGTCTTCCTAGGAATAGATGGCCGGAACCCGACGCGCGGTATCGCCGCTCCCGGCAGATAATGCCCCGGGGATCTCGAACCTCCGCATTTCAACCTCAGAAAGATCTCTGGCTGCTTCTCAAGCCGCGGCTGCATCCTCTCCATCCTCAAACGGCCGCAACTGGCTCTCGCTGGGCGGGGCCGTCATCAGGCTCACCACCAGCAGGCTCAGCAGCGAAACGATCAGCGCCGGAAGAATCGCATCCATTGCAGCCATCCCCGCGGGCAGATGCGGAACAATCGCATCCCAACTCACCGTAATCACCGTTCCTGCCGCAATGCTCGCCACGGCTCCCGGGCCCGTTGCCCGCCGCCAGAAGAACGCCGCCAGAATCACCGGCGTAAGCGCTGCGGAGTAGATCGTATAGGCGTACAGCGACTTCTGCAGCACCGAGGTCGTCCCCAGCGACTGGTACAGCGCCCACCCCCCCAGCCCCGCCACCATCAGCCGGCTCACCAGCAACACCTGCCGATTGCCCGCGTCCGGCCGCAGATAACGTACAAAAATATCATTGACCAGATTCGTCGCCGGTGAAAACAGGTAGTTATTGGCCGTCGAAACCACCTTGGCGAAGACCGCACCCACCAGCAGAGCGCCCAGAATCGCCATAGGCTTCGATCCAGACTCCGCTCCGCTCCATCCGCCAAAGGCATGAATCGCCGTATACGCCAGAACCTCGCGCGGCCGCGCATGCACCTCACCGGCCTTGTACAGCGCCGACCCAACCACCGCAATCGCCACGATAATCGTCTCCAGGATTACCGTTCCTATGATCCAGCCCACTGTCGCCCGCCGTGCGGCACTGGCGCTCTTGGCCGAAAAGAACTTCTGATACATCGACTGATTGCCCAGCATCAGCAGGCAGGTCGGCAGAAAGATCGCAAACGCAGACTGCACCTCCTGCGGCGCTCCTCCCGCCACCGTCGGCGCCACATAGTAGCTGCGAAACGGGCGCAGATCCCCGAAGATACGGAAGTGCGACGCCGGCAGCGCCGCCCGCACCGCGCTCCAACCCCCGCCCAGGTGAATCAGAACCGGCAGCGCCGCGATCATCGTAAAGGTCGCCAGCAGCCCTATCACCACGTCCATGTACGCCACCGAGCCCATCCCGGCGATCGCCGTAAACACCGTCACAAAGCAGGCCAGAATCACCTGCCCGCTGCGTGCCGTGATCTGCGGAAAGATCAGGTGCAGAATGTCCCCTCCGCCGATGAACTGGTAGCTGGTAATCGCGGTGTAGGTAAACAGAACAGCGATCACGCCCAGCACCCGCGCCGTCTGGTTGTACCTCGACTCCAGCAGATCCGGAATCGTGAACCGCGCAAATTTCCTCGCCCGCGGCGCGATGAAGTAAATCAGCAGCAACCCGGCCCATCCCCCGCCGGCCTGCCACAACGCGGCAAAGCCATGCTTGTAGGCATTCTCCGCTCCTCCCAGCAGCGAACCCGAACCGATCCAGCTTGAAAGCAGCGTAAACACCAGAACAAATGCCGGCAGCGAACGCCCTGCTACCAGGTAGTCCGCCTTGGTCTTCACGCTGCCCAGCCTGGCCAGCGACACACCCATCAACGTCAGAACGATAAGGCCAAGAACGATAGCGTATAAGAACATGCGTGCGCCAATTCTATCCGAGACGCGCATTGATTCGACCCGATTCAGGATCAACTCCCTCCAGGATGCTGTCTCTCATCCTTCCTTCAGTGTTAACCTCCCTCAAGGAGCAAATGAATCATGTCGATCGTTCGCCGCATCTCCCTGGCCGTACTGAGCGTCTCCACCCTTGCCGCTGCTGCTCAGTCCACTCCCATCAACCTCGCCGTCGATCTCACCGATGCCCCCCGCAAAATTCTGCACGCTACGGAGACCATCCCCGTCGCCTCCAACTCCCAGCCCATGCCAATGACCCTTGTCTATCCGGAGTGGATCCCCGGCGAACACGGCCCCACCGGGCCCATCATCAACCAGGCCGGCTTCACCATCACTACCCCCAGCGGTCAGAGCATCAAGTGGGAGCGTGACCTGGTGGACATGTACAGCTATCACATCACGGTTCCAGCCGGCGTCTCGCAACTGGACGTCAAGATGGACTTCCTGGCCACCGGTTCCGGCAACTTCACCGAGGGCGGTTCCACCAGCGCCAACCTCGCACTGCTGAGCTGGAATACCCTCCTGGTCTATCCCCTCAACGGAGACATCCAGCACACCAACGTCGATGACATCATGGTCACTCCCTCGATCACCATCCCCACAGGATGGCGCTTCGGCACCGCGCTGGAGCCTGCCAGTGGCGCTACAGAAGCCTCCTCGCATGTCGTCTTCCAGACGGTATCTCTCTGCCAACTCGTCGACTCGCCGGTCCTCTCCGGCCGCTACTTCCGCGAGATTGACCTCGCTCCCGACGTTACCCCGCATCACTACCTCGACCTGGCCGGTGACGGTCCAGAGGACATCGCACTCTCCCAGCAGCACATCGACCAGTTCTCCAAGCTGGTGCGCGAAACCGGACTTCTCTATCACTCACGCCACTACGGCTCCTACCACTTTCTGGTCACGCTCTCCGATCAGGTCGCGCACTTCGGCCTCGAACACCATCAGTCCTCCGATGATCGCGTCTCGGAGAAGAGCTTCGTCGATGAGGGCATGTTCACGGAGGCCGGCGATCTTTTGCCGCACGAGTTCACCCACTCCTGGAACGGCAAGTACCGCCGCCCCGCCGGTCTTGCCACCGCCAACTACCAGGAACCCATGAAGGGCGACCTCCTTTGGGTCTACGAGGGACTCACCAACTACCTGGGGGACATCCTCGCGGCCCGCTCCGGCATCTGGAGCCCCGAGGTCTTCCGCGATCGCCTCGCCACCATTGCCGCCGACCTCAACGATGCTCGCCCTGGACGCACCTGGCGCGACCTGCAGGACACCGCCACCTCCGCGCAGATCCTCTATGACGCCGGCGGCTCGTATGACAACTGGCGCCGCGACGTCGACTACTACAGCGAAGGCGACCTGCTTTGGCTCGAGATCGACGAGACCATCCGCGCCAAAACCAAAGGCAAAAAGAGCCTGAATAACTTTCTGGCGGCCTTTGAAGGTCTGGGAGGCAACACGCCTCCCACGGTCGTGCCTTACACCTTTGACGACATCGTCAACGGCCTCAATGCCGTCGTGCCCAGCGACTGGGCGACCTTCCTCCGGACCCGACTGGACTCCAACCAGTTTCACGCACCTGAGATCGCCGGCATCAACACCCTCTCCGGATACCATCTCGTCTACACCAGTAAACCCAACTACTGGTCACAACTCAACGAGAGCGACGGGCTTGACGCAACCTACTCGCTCGGCTTCACCGTAAACTCAGCCGGGACCATCGGCGACGTCATCATCGGCAGTGTCGGCTACAGCGCGGGCATGGCCCCAGGCTTCCGGATCCTGGCCGTCAACAACCGCGCCTTTACCCCTGGACTGCTGCGGGCAGCCATCGATGACGCCAAGGGCAACGGCCCGGCCATCAGCCTGATCGTCGAGAACACCGGCTACTTCAAAGTGATCAACATCAACTACCACGATGGCGAACGCTACCCGCAACTGGAGCGTGTCGACAATACCCCCGATCGTCTCGACGACATCCTCGCCCCACTCTCCGGTCAGTAGTCTTTACCCTCCACCCCACAGGTTGTAGAACCTCATGGCTGTAGACTCACCAGCGAGCGGCGTCTTCCCCTGCGAAGACGCCGCTCCACGCTTACCCCACCTGGCACCCATCCCGCACAAAAACACCCTTGCGCGCGCCCGCCACTCCCGAAGGCTGGCCTACGGCTCCGGCCCCGCTCCACCGGCAGAAACCCCTCCAGGCTCACTCTCCCCCAACGCTGCTCCCATCATCCCCGTCAGGTCAGCCGCCTCCAGCCACATCCGCTGATCCAAGTACACCAGCGTCAGCCCGATCAACACCACCGGAGAGACCAGCATATGAGCAGTAAATCTCATCAGCAGCAGGAACACCTGCGCCAGCAGGTGTTCCTCGCGCGGGGTCCGGGCAATAAAGAAGATCATCGGGGCATCGATCACTCCCCCCACCAGATACAGAACCCCCGCAATCAACAACACCACAAAGATCCGTCCCTTGGTCCCCACCGCCAGAGTCTTGCTCCTGCGCATTGACGCCCGCACCCCCGTGCCCTCCATCAGCGCCACCGGTATCGCCAGCGAGTTCCGTATATACGCAATCAGACCGTACCCTCCGCCACCCACCAGCGCCACCAACAGGCCCAGCCCCACCTGCTTGCCCGACAACTCCATGCCCGGGATCACCGTCAGCAGAACTGCTCCGACCAGCAGCACAAACAACCAGACGGTGCTCCATCCCTGCCAGAGTCCGATCCCTACGTATCTCAGCCAGCCCCCGCTCGTCGCCTGCAGCGCCGCACCGGCCGTCACCCCCCGGCCCCGGTACTCGCCGCAAAGGGCGTACACGGAACCCGCCTGGACCACTGCGTACACCGGAAGCACCAGCAGCACCATCACCAGCGAAGCAATCTGCGCTTCAAGTGCCGCCATCCGGAGCCCATGCTCCACCAGTACCAGGCGGTGTATGAGCAGTTGTAAACAGTTCAGAATCAGATTGAAGATGCCCACCAGCGCAGCCAGCCCCGCAAACAACCAGAAATCTGCACGGTAGATCGCAAACGTGCGGTCCAGTAGCTCTCCGGTCGAGAGCGGCCGCAGCCGATGCGCCACACCCCCCGCACTCCGGTACTCCTCCGGCTGCAAAGGCTCAACCGGTCTGGCCGACGGCTCTTCCTCTCGCAGCGTCATCTCCCGCTCTCCTCCCGTACCTGTCCGGCTCCCTGCGGTTGCTGGTCGCTCTGCGCCAGATCCAACTCCCATCGTAGATCTCTGCGCGCCTTGTCCCGGGCAGGTTCAGTGTGGGGGAAGAATAGCATCTGCGCTCATCGCACAGAATCCTCCCCCTATCGCATGGCAACCACTCCTCCGCCCTCGCACTTCGCCACCCGCTCCCTTTGGGACGTACCTGATTTGGTTCTTCCCCATCCAGAACTTCCTCGTGCAATGTGAAAGAGTGTCCTGTTTTACAACATCGCTAGAGAGTACTCGCGAAAGGTTCCTCGTACATTTGAATTACTTAATAGTTCCAACGGTTGGGATGGTATTCTTGGCGCGACACCACTCGCTTTATGTGCCAGTTTTCATAAATGGAGACGGGCAAAGCTGCTGAATTGCTGAAAAATTCCTGGCAGGGGATCCTCCGCCGTCCGGTGCCGGGTTGCCATCGCCCTCATCTCGCCTGGGCAGCCGGCGCTGATCGACCAGGGGAACCAGCTTCTACTGTGAACTACCGGCCCTTGTTTGGAGGAATGATGACTGTCTCGCTCCGCGGCAATCTTCTGAGCAGGCACGAAATCTCGCTCGCGGCAGCTCGCTCCTGGCTTCTGATCCTCTTGCTCGCCCTCTCGGCCATCTCCGCAGGGGCACAGGGCCTCTCCCCAAGTACCGCCATCAACTTCGGCAGCGTCAATCTTGGCGCCACCAGCACCTACCATCAGAACTTCACTGGCCCTGAGGGATCCGCCGGCGTCTCCATTCAGAGCGTCACAACGATCACCTACGGATCCCCCGACCAGGATTTCTCTGTCACCTCCACCACCTGCACCGGTTCCACCATCACCTACCCGGATACCTGCGCGGTCAATCTCGCCTTCAAACCCAGTCAGATCGGGATCCGTCTGGGCGCGCTGCTCTTCACCAATACCTCCGGCGTCATCGTCAACACCATCTACCTCGCCGGCGTCGGTGTCGGGCCGCAGATTGTCTTCTCGCCCGCCATGGCGGTTACCGTCAACAGCGCCGCTACCCTCAGCCCGGACGCCTTCACCTCCGGTGCCGCGGTTCAGGATGGAGTCGGGGATACCTTCTTCACGGATGTATCGGATAACCGCATCCTGGAAGAGTCTGCCGCCGGAGCCTTCTCGGTCGTCGCCTCCGGCAACCCGCTCAATCTCTCCGCCACCTCCGGTCTGGTCATCGACGGCGCCGGCAACCTCTATGTCTCCTCCGGCGCCTCCGTCTATGAGATTCCCTACGGAACCTCCACCCCCACCGCGCTCACGCTTCCCAATGGCGTCACCCTCACCCAGCCCGCCGGCCTGGCCATCGACAACTCCGGTGATCTTTACATCGCCGACGCCAAGACCAACACCATCTATCAGGACGTGCTCGAAGGGGACCTGGTGACCGCGCTCAAGCTCACCGGCCCGGGCGCCAATCTCTCTGGCCCCACCGGCCTGGCCATCGACACGAACAACAACCTCTACGTCGCCGACACTGGCAACAGCCGCGTCGTCGAGTTCCCCATCACCACCCTCGCCACCACCGTTCTGAACCTGACCTCCCTCACGCTGAAGTCTCCCCTCGGCGTCGCCGTAGATGCCGCGGGCACCATCTACATCGCAGACACCGGCAACAGCCGGATCGTCGAGTCCACCGTCACCGGCGACCAGTTCGTCCTCAGCGCCTTTGCCGCTACCACTGCCAGCACCCAGACCTCCAGCACCCAGACTCCCTACACCCTGGAAGCCCCCGCTGGCATATTCATCGAGGGCAACGGCGACCTGATCCTCAGCGACACCGATCTCGGCCTCATCACCATCCAGCGCTCTACCGCCACGGTCAACTTCCCCACTCCCACCGTCGTCGGCGACCTGGATAGCACCGATGACCCCGAACTTCTCACCGTCCAGGAGACCGGCAACGCCACCAGTTCTCTCAACGTCAGCCCTGACCCCAGCTTCAGCGGGGCCAACTCGGCGGCCTTCCTGCTTACCGGCAGCGGCAGCACCTGCCCCACCGCCAACGGCGGTACCTTCGCCATCGGCCAGGTCTGCAACGTTGCCCTGGACTTCCAGCCCACCGTCGTCGGCCCCAACACCGCCAGCCTGCAGCTCACCACCGCCGCTACCAGTGGCGCCTCCGGCACCTCCGGTACGGCATCGCTCTTTGGCATCGGACTCTCCAACGTGGCCTACTTCACTCTGGTTGCCACCCCTTCGACCATCGATAAGGGCAGCTCCGTCGAACTGGTCCTCACCGCTTATCAATCCAACGGCAGCATCGCTACTGACTTCTCCGGCAGCGTCACCTTCAGCTCCAGCGCCGGCAGCAACGGCGTCTTCCTGGGCGGGGTCACCTTCACCTTCCCCTCGGCCGACAACGGCGTGCTCACCATCCCCGCCGCATCCGGTCTTGAACTCAACGCCTACGGCACCTATACCGCCACCGCTACGCTCTCCTCACCCTACATTCCCAGCGGTGTCGCCACCACAGTCACCAGCAACAACATCTACGTCGTCGAGCCCTCCACGCTCAACCTCACCAGCAGCGTGAACCCCTCGACCATCAATCAATCCACTACCTTCACCCTCACCATCAGCACCACCGGCACCGTAGCTCCGGGCGGCACCGTCTACTTCTACAACGGCGGCACCCTGATCGGCAGCTCCACCGTCGCAGATACCTCGGCCACCGTCGGCATCGCCAGCATCAATGACAGCTTCCCGGCCTCCGGCTCGTATCCCATCAAGGCCGTCTACGTCAGCACCACCAACACCCAGGGCGGTACCGCCACCCTCACGCAGGTGGTCGGCGCCACCACCTCGGTGCTACTCACCAGTTCGGTCAATCCCGTCGCCGTCAATGGCAGTACCACCCTCACCGCCACCGTTTCAGCCGCCTCCGGCACAGCCACGGGAACCATTACCTTCCAGAGCAACGGCGCAACCATCGGCACCGCCGCACTCAATGGCGGAGTCGCCGCGCTGGTCACCAGCTTTCCGCAGCCCGGCATCTATAAGCTCACCGCGGTCTACTCTGGCAACGACCAGTCTTCCACCTCCAACACCGTCCTCGAAACCGTCCTCGGCACCGTCAACATCAGCCTTACCAGCTCGGTCAATCCCGTCTTCCTGGACAACCCCACCATCCTCACCGCGCTGCTTACCTCCGTCGTCACCGGAGCTGCGCCAACCGGAACCGTCACCTTCTTTGACGGCTCCACGCTCATCGGCTCGGGCGCGGTGGTCAACAGCGCGGTCAGCATCTCCGTCAGCTTCGTCTACGCCGGCACGCACAACATCACAGCCGTCTATTCGGGCAGCGCCGCCTACTCCGGGGCTACCTCACCCGCCTACTCCCAAACCGTAGCGGACTTCTCGCTCGCGGTCGCCTCGGGAGGCTCCAGCAGCGGATCCGTCATCGCCGGCGGCTCGCTCAGCTACCCGCTGGTCGTCACCCCCATCATCACCAGCACCCTGCCCGGCCCCATCACACTCACCTTCACAGGGCTGCCCAGTACCGTCACCGGGGCGCTCACACCCACCTCCATCACCTCCGGCTCCGGAACAACCCCGGTAGCCTTCGCGGTGGCAGCCGCCAACCTGCTGGCCTCACGCCTCCGGCGTTCCGAACCACACCACCCCGCGGCACGCTCTCGCTCTCCGCTCAGCTACATCCCGGCAACACTGGCCTTGGCGGCCCTCCCCCTCGCATGGTTCCGTCGCCGTAACCGCTTCGTCTCGCTCTTCGCCTCCCTCTGCCTGCTTCTGGCCATCACCACGGGCCTCTCCGGATGCATCTCGTCCGCCTCCAGCGGCTACTACGGCCAGACCCCGCAGACCTACAACCTCACTGTAACCGCAACCTCCGGCAACCTCTCCCGTTCCACTTACCTCAAGCTCACCGTCCAGTAACAGGAGTGACTCCCGGCATGCGCCATACCGCTACAGCAAAACCAGGGTGGATGCTCCCCGGCCAAACAAGAGCCGGCAGCATCCACCGTGCGCTGGGCACGCTCTGCCGCTCCTGGCGCCTCACCGTATCAAGACGAGTTGTGCTCGCCTTCCTTGCCTTGCCGCTGGCCTCGGTCCCGTCGCACACCCATGCCCAGACCCCCATGGATCTGGGTATGACCTACACCCAGCAGCGCTCCAAGTTCGTCGGGTCCTCGCCAACGGATTACTTCTATCTGCGCGGAGCCACCGTGGATCTGGCCTACTATCCCTTCCACGGCTTCGGACCGGTCGTCTCGCTTAACGGCCTGGCGGTCACCAACCTGCGCGGCCAGATCGATATCCACCAGGCCAGCTTTCTCGGCGGCGGACGGTACACCTTCAACCTGGGGCACATCTCGCCAACCCTCTGGAGCCGCCGCGGCGGCATCTTTGCGGAGGCCCTGGTCGGCCTTACCGATGCCACCGACGGTGAGTATCCCTCCGGCAACACCCTGGTGAGCACGGCCTATGGCTATACCTACGCCCTCGGCGGCGGCATCAACTACAACATCTATCACCGCTTTGAGCTGCGCCTGATGAGCCACTACTTTGTCACCGACCTCCCCAACGGCGGCAGCAAACAGCAGAAAAACATCCAGGTGAGCGCCGGCGTCAACTGGCACTTCGGCAACTAGCTCTATCGCTGGCGCCAAGCAGATCGCCTGCCAGGCAACTCATCCCTCCTCCGATTCTCTGTCTCGCTCCAAACCTTCACCCTCCATGCACCGCTCAAACTCCCGCCCGCAGACTGCCCCGGCCGCGCGGCCCTGCATCCAAGCTGGTTGATGGCATTCGAGAGCGCACAGCCGCCGCCCGGCGGAGAGCAAACCGAAAAGCAACTTAACCTGCTCATCGAGACAGGCCTTCTCCTCGCCTCGGAACGTTCCCTGGATGCGATCGTGCAGACTGCGCTTGACGCTGGCCTGCATCTCTGCGGTGCTCGCTTTGGCGCCTTCTTCTATAACCCCGCGGAAGACCGGAACCCGCCCGAGGTCCCAACCCAACCCTACTGCTTCTTCAAGGTCGCTGGCCCGGACATCGATATCTTTCAGTCTCTCCTGCACCCACGGCCAACCGGGCTCTTCAGCATCAGCTTCCTTGGCCAAAGGATCCTCCGCTCCAATGACATCACCCAGGATCCCATCTATGGCCGGAACCCTCCCTTCGCGGGCATTCCACCCGGTCTTCCGGTCCGCAGTTGCCTTGGCGTTCCCGTGCGGAACCGCTCCGGATATCTCCTCGGCTGCATGCTCTACGGCCATCCCCAGCCCGGCATCTTCACTGTTGCCAGCGAGCACCTGGTAGCCACGATCGCGTCTCAGGCAGCCATCGCCATCGACAACGTTCTTCTCTCCCAGAGCCTCAGCCATGAGATCTCCCTGGTAGAGTCCGCCCGCGCCCTGCAGCGCCATACGGCCGACCGCCTGCGCCAGGCCCTGGACGCCGCCCAGCTCGGTACCTGGACCTGGAACCGCGCCACAGATCATCTCGATCTCGACGAACGTGCCGCCTCCCTGTTGCACGCCCAGCCCCACTCACCCATCCCTCGCGCTGCTCTGCGCAGGTATTTCGTCGCCGTCGCCGATCAGGCCTGCACCGCCTCCAGCTTGCAGCATCTGCTCCAGTCCGGAGGCATGTACCGCGCCGAGCTCTGCATCGACTCACCCGAAGGGATCCAGACCTGGATTGCAGTTCGCGGCATGGCCAGCTTCGCACCTGACACCTCCCGGATCACGGGCATGATCGGCACCGTACAGGACATCACCGCCCACAAAATCCAGGACGCGGCTCTCCGCCAAAGCGAAAAGCTGGCTGCCACCGGCCGTCTGGCCGCCAGCATCGCGCACGAGATCAACAACCCGCTTGAGGCCGTCACCAACCTGATCTACCTCGCTCGCACCGACGCTGCCGCCCCTCCTTCCATCCGCCTCCTGCTCGAGGCCGCTGACACCGAGATCGCCCGCGTCTCCCAGATCGCTCAACAGACTCTGGGTTTCTACCGCGATACCACCCACCCCATTGAGATGGACCTCAACGAACTCCTGCACGGGGTCGTCGACCTCTTCGCCCGCAAGATGGCGTCCCGGAAGATCCTCTGCACCCTTGACCTCGATCCCTGCCTGCGCATCCATGGCCTCCGCGGCGAGGTCCGCCAAGTCTTCTCCAACCTCATCGTCAACGCCATCGAGGCCTTCCCCTCCACCTCCACGCTCCGACCTGGCCGCATCCACATCCGCGGCCGTTACCTGCAAGGCCAGGGCAAGATCTCCATCCTCATCTCTGATCAAGGCTCCGGCATCCCCGCGCCCGCCCGCCCGCGCCTCTTCACGCCGTTCTTCACTACCAAGCGCTCGATCGGCACCGGCCTCGGCCTCTGGGTCACTCGCGGCTTCGTGGAGAAGCACGGAGGCTCCATCCACTACCGCACCCGCACCGATACCCCCTCAGGAACCATCTTCCGGATCGTCTTCCCGGTATGGATGCGCCCAGCGGCATCTCCATCCGAGGCCCGTGCCGACAGTCCCGCTGTGAGCTTCAGCCCTGGCCTGAACCCATTACCAACACCCCCTCCCCTCCTCACCTGACCTCCTGCATGACGCAGCGTCCCGCCCAGATACTCGAGTGTCCTGTTCCCCCCTGGGGGCAGCCGCGCGGGATCAGCCGTCTTCCTGCAGACAAGTCGCGTACCTCGGCGGCGATGGAGCCTCTTCCCCGGTCCCGGGAAGGGATGCCATCGTTGCTGCGCGCTCGCCCCGGAACACCCATCGGTCCTGAAAATGCTATAAACTCATGCCAACACTCATCGCATCAATGTACAGGGCCCCCTCATGCAAACCGAGCCTCTCGCTGGTCACCCGAGCTCCGATACGCAGACCACTGCCAGCCGCGCAGAGGGGGATACACCGCGCACCGCAACTCCTCCAACCCATGTGCTGGTTGTCGATGACGAACCCCTCATCGCCAACACCATCGTTCAGATCCTGAACCGCAGCGGCTTCGTCGCGGAGGCCGCCTACGGCGGCGGAGAGGCCATTGAAGCCGCTCAGCGCATACGTCCGGAACTGATCCTCTCCGATGTCCTCATGCCCAACATCGATGGGGTCGAGGCTGCTATCGCCATCCAGAAGCTCCTCCCCAAGACCCGGATCGTCCTCTTCAGTGGACAGGCCGCCACCGTCGAGATCCTCTCCCGGGTTCGCCAGCGCGGCTACCAGTTCGAACTTCTCGCCAAACCCCTCCACCCGATCCAGCTCATCAAACATCTGCGCCAGGAATAGAGCCTCTTCCTGACCGGGTAGCCCAGAGCCCGAACCACAGAGCCCGAACCACCCCTGGCTCCTTCCCCACACCCGCCAGCCCTGCCCTCGGCAGGTCCAGCGACAAGTCCGCCGTATACCCTCCGGGATACCCGGCAGCAGCGAACGCGATTGCGCGAAATTGCCGCCCCGTCGCCCTAAGGCAGTTTCGGTGCAGGTGTAGAGGACGACTCGACTTCGATGGGCGCTTTCCCCCAATGAAAACGCCACTGCAAGCCCGCTTCGGGATACATCCCCTTTTATAGAACCCATCAACACCAAAAATGCCATAAGTCATACCAATCAAGTTACTTATGGTGGTTACTACTGCGTGGCCTCCAGGTGGGTGCTTTTCAGCCTTTGGTCTATCGGCAAACCATCTCGATACTTTAGGATTGTCCCAAAGACAACATGGAGAACGACCCTGCACCAGAGGAAACCCCGCAGCAAGTCAGGCTTCCACAGACCAGCCGCGATCCGCTGATTCGCTACAGCGTCTTCGCTGCCCTTGGCTGCGCCGGTGTGTGCATTCTCTTCGCAATCATTTACATCTTCGGCTATTCGCTGAGC
Organism: Acidobacteriota bacterium; assembly: GCA_021806005.1. Taxonomy (GTDB): domain Bacteria; phylum Acidobacteriota; class Terriglobia; order Terriglobales; family Acidobacteriaceae; genus Granulicella. The sequence continues at coordinate 40,346 of JAJZDM010000020.1, forward strand.
GCCACGCTCTCCTTTGAGCACCACTTCAACGACTACCTCTCCACCAGCCACACCGCAAATCTCTCCACTGTTCTGGGCCTCCACATGGCGCAGAACCGGATGTTCCTCCAATCCTGCGGCATCATCGCCGGCATCTTCTTCGCCTGTATCGGCCTGGCGCTGTTTCTGGTCGGCTTCCACGGCTCCATCGATGCGCAGGGCCGAATCTGCGACGGAGCCGCCGGCATCCGGCAGCTCGCTCCCGGAGCCATCGTCCTGCTCATCGCGATGATCTTCGTCGGCTTTGCGGCGATGCACCCCATCGATCTGGTGCCCACCCCGGTCGGCAGCGCCCCGACTGCCGCGCCCTCCCATGCGGATCCACCAGCCTCGCCGTCTGCGGACCCGGCCCCGCTCCCGCTAGCCCGACCCCGGCAGACTCAGGCCCTCGCCACTCCCGCCTCCCCATCCGCATCTCCTTTGATCTCCTCCCGGCCGCAACCCTCCGTTCGCCAGCAGGCTGTCGACCCGGCGCCGCGCCCGTCATCTCCCAGCGCCGCGAGTCCTGCAGCGCACCCAACACCCGCCGCGCCCACTCCGCAGGCGTGGCCCGCTACGGCAACCGCGCAGCATCCCGCCCCTCGTCCGGCCGCGGCCACCGCCGGTCAGGACCCCCCTTCCATCCCTCCCTTGCATCCCTTTGTACCCTGAAGCCTCCTCACCCCTCCGGTCCCCGCTCACTGTCTGCATCCTTTTCATGCTGGAACAGTCCTCTCGCTGACGCTGAAACTGGCCCTCGCGCCTCCTTTCATTTGCCAACGGAATCGTCTCGCTCGTACCCTTGCAGGCATGAAAACTCCCCCGCACAGGATGGATCGCCGCCGCTTCCTCTTCGCCTCCGCCGCCGCCGCGGCGCTCCCCGCCCTTGGCCCCATCAGCCCGGCCTCTGCTCTGGGGGAGACGTCCAACGCAACCTCGTCACCGGCCAAACCCGCAGCCGCAGTCCTGAAGCTGCATCTCGACCAGCCTGGCCCTCGCATCCCACAGAACTTTATCGGTCTCTCTTATGAAACCAACGAGCTTGCGGAGCCAGGCTTCTTCTCGCCGGAGAACACAGGCCTCATCCAGCAGTTCCGCGCCCTCTCGCCCAATGGCGTTCTGCGCATCGGCGGCAACACCTCCGACGTCGGCTACTGGAAGCCGACACCCGGAACAA
>JAJZDM010000021.1 GCA_021806005.1 Acidobacteriota bacterium
GGCGCTGAAAGATCGGTGTGCGCATACCACCCGGCGGCGTCGCCGGGGCGCTGTAGGTCGGGCGTGGGCCGGTCTGCGGCATCACCACGCGCCGCTGTACCGGCGCGGGAGCCGCTGGCGCTGCGGCCACCGGTGCGGCGGCCGGCTCCACCAGCGGAGTAGCAGCGGAGGCTGCAGGTTCTGCGGCGGCCGAAGTTGCCGCGGGTTCTGCGGTGGCCGAAGTTGCCGCGGTTGCCGCGGGTGCCGGCGCTGGAGTACCTGTCGCGAGGACCGGCGCAGCAGGTTGAGCCGGGGTCGGCTTCACTACCACCGGCTCAGCCGGAGGCACAGACGCCACCGCCGGAGGCGGAGCTCCGGCAGCCGGCGGCCTCGCCACCACCGGCCCGGTGACCGGACGGCTGGCAATCGCGGGCGGTACAACGAAGTTCGGTGTCGCCGGCCGCGGAATGGGAACGATTCGCCGCGGCGCGGGCGCTGCAGGCGCTGCGGCGGCTGCAGACGGAGGGGGAGCCGAAGGAGCTGGCGCGGCAGGAGTCTGCACGGCGGGAGCGACGGGCTTGGGGCTGGGAACAGCAGGACGGGCAACCACAGGGTTGGCGCCGGTCGCGACGGATGGGGCCGGCCTGACTACCGCAGCAGGACGGCTGACCGGGTTGGCCACGGTGACAGCGGGCCGGGCGGGTGGCGCCATTCTGGCTGCCTGCTCCGCCTGCTTGCGCTCCAGAATCGCCTTGAGCGCGTCTCCCGGCTTGGAGACATGCGACAGATCAAACTTCGGCCGGGCCTCAACCTGCGGCGCACGCGCAGGGCGCGTTCCACGGCTGCTGAAATAGCCACGCACTTTTTCGGCTTCATCCACTTCGATGGAGCTCGAATGCGTCTTCTTTTCGGTAACGCCGACCGCGATCAGAGCATCCAGAATGGATCTGCTCTTGACCTCTAACTCACGTGCAAGATCGTTGATGCGAACTTTGCTCATCCGTCCCTTTTCAGTTCCACTGCGCACTTAGCTGTTCATATCAGCCTCAATCGAAGTAGGAGTTCGTCCAAGGTTATTATCCCTTGAATTGGTTAACTTTTCAGCCATCCGGCTGGTATTTCCATCTTCTCCTGCATATCCAGCCGTTCGACAGGCGCTCTTCTGCGCTGGCCAAGCCGGCCGCATCTCCTCAGTCCCGGGCATGCCCTGCCTCGTCGGGCCCTTCCTCAGAGACTTCCTGGGCCTGGTCGACGAGCTGGTCCACAGCTTCATTCTCCTGCTCGATGTCCGCTTCGCGAGCGTCGCTGGCATCGTTGGCGTCCACCTCGGACATCCGATCTTCGGCATCCGCAAGATCCTCAGTTGAAAGATCACCAACCTCCCGGATTGAACCTGCATCCGCCGCCTGCCGGGCAAGAATCTGCTCTGGCGTACTGGTCGCAAACTGCATGGGATCCGCCAACGGGTCGGATTGCGAGGCGACAATGGCTTCTTCACCAGAGGCGAGAGCCGGATCCGTACCGGATGGAACCGCGGTCGCTGGCCGCTCCTCGCCCTCCTCGTACTGTCCAAAGTAGTGCCGGACGGCGACGGCGATCTTTTCCACCGTCTTATCTCCAATACCCGGGATCTCACCGAGTTCCTCCGCCGTCATATCCGCCAGCGACTCAACGGTGGTGATGCCGGCGGCGATCAGCTTCTCCATCACCGCTTCGCCCAGCTCCGTAATCTGCTCGATCGGTGTGGCAGGGCCACCGCCCATCGCCTGCATCTGCTGCTCGACCTCCTGGCGCTTCTCCTCTTCGCTCTTGATGTCGATCTTCCACCCCAGCAGCTTCGCAGCCAGACGGACGTTCTGGCCTTTCTTGCCGATGGCCAGGGAAAGCTGGGTGTCATCCACGATGACCTCAAGCTGCTTCTCCGCCACATCCGTAATGGAGACGCGCGAAACCTTGGCCGGCTGCAGCGCCTTCTCCGCAAAGGTGGTGATCTCCTCGGAGAACTCGATGATGTCGATCTTTTCGCCGCGCAGTTCGCGGATGATCGACTGCACCCGCATGCCCTTCATGCCCACGCAGGCGCCCACCGGATCGACGTCCTTGTCACGGCTCATCACGGCGATCTTGGTCCGCTCGCCGGCCTCGCGGGCGATGGCGCGGATGGTCACCGTTCCGTCGTAGATCTCCGGCACCTCTGACTGAAAGAGTGACTGCACCAGCGCCGGGGCCGCGCGCGAGACGATCACCTGCGGTCCCTTCGCCGCACGATCCACGCGCAGCAGCACCACCCGCACCCTCTCTCCCACAGAAAACTGCTCCAGCCGCGACTGCTCGCGCTTGGGCATCCGCGCCTCGGCCTTGCCCAGATCGAAGATCACATCCATCGGCTCCAGCCGCTTGACCGTGGCCGTAACAATCTCCCCGGCGCGGTGCGCATACTCATTGAATACGGTGTCCCGCTCGGCCTCGCGAACCTTCTGGAAGATCACCTGCTTGGCCATCTGCGCGGCAATTCGTCCCAGCGGCGTAGTGTCCTTGTAAAAGCGCAACTCGCCGCCCACCTCCACCTCGGGCGCCAGCTCGCGGGCCTCTGCCAGGGTAAGCTGGTTATCCGAATCTTCGATCTGCTCCGGCGTCTCCACCACAGTCTTGAAGACGTAGGCACGAATCTCGCCCGATTCGCGATCCAATTCGCCCCGCATGTTCTCCACCGTCTTGTAGTACTTGCGAGTTGCCAGCGCGATCGCATCTTCCACGGCGCCTACGACGATCTCCGGGTCAATGCCCTTCTCCCGGCTCAAAATCTCAATTGACTGATACAGAGCGCTTGCCATGTCTCTTCTCTCTCTTTCGGCGATCCTGATCGCCGGGCGGTTCAATTTGTTCTGCCTGCGCCAAATCCCTGAAGAAGCCGGTCCCGACTCCTCAATCTCCTCAGGCGAGCCTCGAAGCTCTCTGTCTCCGAGTTCCCGCCTGCCATCTCTTTGAGCTTCTATATCTCAGCAACCAGATGCGCCTTCTCCACATTGGTCAGTGGAATTTCGACCGTCTGGGCGGCCAGGGCCCTGCCTGCCTTGCCTCTTTGCTTGACAGCAGAGAGGTCAAGGGTAATGCCGGTTCCATCAAAGGAGATCAGCCGGCCAGTAAAGTGGCGATTATTCGCCACCGGAGTAAAGGTCTGCACCTTCGCCAGACTGCCTTGAAAGCGCTCATAATCGGCTGGTTTCAGCAACTTGCGCTCCAGCCCCGGCGAACTGACCTCCAGCGTGTACTCTGTCCCCGGAATCAGATCCTCTACATCCAGCACCGCTCCAAAGTCGCGGGCAAAGCTGGCGCAGTCCTCATGGGATACGCCGGAGAGCGTCTCGACCGGAACCCGCGGCGACAACCGGGCTGCTGAGTTGGATGCGCCTGGACGGCGTGCCGCCTGTTCCGCTGTCTCTGCCGCCGCCTGTTCCGCCAACTCCACCGCCATGCGGGCGCGCACCTCGGAGTTCTTCTCCACAAACACCCGCAGACACCGGTGTTTGGCCCCTCCGGTGAACTCAAGATCCACGATCTCGAGCTGCAGCGAAGCCGCAATGCGATCAGCGGTGGCACGAATTGTCTCCATCTGCAGGGCCATAGCGTCTCCGGCAACGCTCACTCTGCCGACCGGGCCGCGCTACCGCCACCCTCCGCCAAAGCAAGTCTTCCGACCAGAATTTGAAGCAAACAAAAAGTGGGCTCTCGCCCACTCCTTTCCTCCGCCACTCCTCCGGTGCGCTCACGGAGACCGGCCGTTTGCCGGACGGCAGCTTTCAGCGGCAGAACAAATTCGTCTGCTGGGGTCAATTCTAGGCCAACCGGTACCAAAAGTTCAACTACCCCGCCGGGCCCCACCTCGCTCCTCCCGCACCCTCTCCGCGGAACTCCCGGTGCGCTACACTAAATCAGTTTTTCCGTGGTGGAGTGTCTCGTGGTAGACGCGCAGCCGCGTCCGCCAGGGGATTAGCCCATCTCTTTCGAGACGCCGCGGGCAGGAGAGCCACCATCGCCTCTTACACCGCAAGTCAGGGCTCGGGCGGGGCAGGACGAAGAAACTTGTTCGAGAGTCTGCGGCCATTTCGCTGGAAGGACACACTGCGCGACGCGCGCGCCGGCCTGGCCCTGGCCGCCATGAACATCCCCCAGGTGCTGGGTTACACGCGGATAGCCGGCATGCCCGTGGTCACCGGCCTCTACACGCTGCTGGCGCCCCTGGCGGCCTTCGCCGTCCTTGGATCCTCGCGTTACCTGGTGGTGTCCGCGGACTCGGCGACAGCCGCCATCCTCTCCGGAGGACTCGCAGGCATGGCTCCCATGGCCAGCCCGCAGTGGGTCACCCTGGCTGGCTACGTCGCCCTGCTCACCGGAGCCTTCCTTCTGCTGGGACGCCTGCTGCGCATGGGCTTCATCGCCGACTTTCTCTCCCAGACAGTACTGATCGGCTTCCTTACCGGGGTTGGCTTCCAGGTCGGCATCGCGGTGATGGGTGAGACGCTGGGCCTGCCCGTCCACTCCCACAGCACCCTGGGACAGTTGCTCGAGGTCCTGCATCAACTGCACAATCTCCATCTCCCGGTGCTGCTGGTCTCCGCCGCCGTCATGGGCCTGGTCGTGACCTTCAAGGCTCTCTGGCCCCGGTTGCCCGGAGCCCTGATCGCCGTGGCCGGCACAACCGCCGCCAGTGCGGCGTGGAACCTCTCCGCCCATGGAGTGCCCACCATCGGCGCGGTCGCCGGCGGCCTGCCGCACGCCCACCTGCGGTTGCTTCCATGGTCGCAGATCGCCCAGCTGCTTCCCATCGCAGGCTCCTGCGCCATCATGGTTGTCACCCAGAGCGCAGCCACCGCACGTGCCTACGCTCTGCGCCATGAACAGCGGCTGGACGAAAACCGTGATCTGATCGGGCTCTCGGTAGCCAACCTGGCCTCCGCACTCAGCGGCAGCTTTGTGGTCAACGGCAGCCCTACCCAGACCGCAATGGTGGAGACCGCGGGCGGCACGAGCCAGAAGTCCCAGCTTGTCACGGCGCTGCTGGTAGCCGGCGTCCTTCTGTTCCTCACCCCGACCCTCCGCTACCTTCCGCAGAATGTACTCGGCGTGCTGGTGCTGCTGGTGGCCATTCATCTGGTCGACGTGCGGGGACTGCGGGCGTTGCACCGGGAGAGCCCGGCAGAGTGCGCCGTAGCCCTCATCACCGCCGCCGCCGTGGTCGGCATCGGCGTGGAGGCCGGCATCCTGCTCGCGATGGCGCTCTCGCTCCTGCGCATCGTGCGCCACAGCTACCGGCCGCATACCGGGGTCATCCATCTGGAGAACGGCAACGCCTGGAGAGCCGCCCCCGTCTCCGCCGGCGAGGTTACCGAGCCGGGACTGGTGCTCTACCGCTTTGGCTCTGCGCTCTTTTACGCCAACGCCAACCGCTTTGCCGAAGAGTTGCTCCTGCTCTCCGGCACCCAACACGCCGAAACCCAGCTCCACAACACCCCGGGCCGGCAACCGCCCCGGGTTCTCTGGCTCATCGTGGACGCCGAGGCGATCACTCAGATCGACTACTCGGCCGCGCGCGTGATCGCGCAGCTCAACCTGCAGTTGAGCAAGAACGGGATGGTGCTTGGTTTCGCCCGGATGTCACCCGATGCCCTGTCCGACTTTCAGCGCCACCACCTGGCCGAGTGCACCCCCGCCCTGCGCCTCTTTGACCGCCTGCACGATGTGGTCAGCGAGTTTCGCGCCTGCCAGCCACCACCCGCGTAGCATCTCAATCCCCTGCGCGCCAGGCACGGGAACTCCGGTTCCAAGATCCTGGGCCGAGGCGCGGCGGGGCACCGGCTGGGGATGGCTCTACGCCTTGTCCGCCTTCGGGACCTTGTCCACCCTCGGGGCTCTCTCCGCCCTCGGGAAGATGGTCACACGCAGATGCGTGGAACCGTAGGGCGCCAGCGTCAGCTCCTCCAGATCCCCGAACTGCAGTTTGCCCTCCCCGCCCAGCGTCTCTGCGGAGCTCTCCGGCAGCGGCGGCGTAAAGAGCTGTTCCGGATTGTCCGGATTGGCCTGCAACTGCCAGCTCGCAAGGCTCTTCGCCGGCACCCGCAGCGTCACCGGAGGATCCACCCAGGGATCCTTCGTCATCGGTTTGCGTTGCAGCTTCACCTCTTCGTGCAGCCGCGCCTCATCGATCTCCAGCCCATAGTTCCAGGCGCTCGCAGGAAGCGCATTCCAGCCCGGAAACTCCGCCGTGGTGTACCGCTCCACCGCCACCGGCGTCCAACTCTCCTTGATCGGCAGGGAGTACACCAGCGGTCCATGCTCCAGGCCAACGCCGTTCTGCGGCCAGTGCGAGAGGGCCGTCTTCATCGGCAGCGTCAGCGTCACCGTGTCCCCCGCGGAGAATCGCCGTCGCAGCGTCGCAAAGCCGTTCTTGATCTGCGGCAGGCTCACCGGCTTGCCGTTCACCGCCAGGCGCGCGGCAGAACACCATCCCGGAATACGCAGCGAGAGCGGGAAGACCACCGGAGCCGTCGGATTCAGGGTGAGATGAATCTCTTCCCCAAACGGATAATCGGTCCGCTGCACGATCTCGATCTCCCGCGCCTCAGCGCCCACCGTCGTCTTCACCCGCGAGGGACCGTACAGAACGGCCGCCAGCCCGCCCGCCCCGTCCCGCATCCACATGCGGATCACAAAGTTCGGCAGCATCCGGTGAACGTTGCCGCCGCAGCAGGCGGTGTGTCTCCCCGGATTGGGTTGATAGGCCATCATGAACCCGCCGTGCTCCATCACGTTGTGGTCAGAGTCGATGGTAGCCAGAAACTGGTTCGGGCAGGAGAAGTACTGCAGCGCCTTCCAGTCCTTCTTGATGGCACCAAAGCCTGCGTTCAGACAGCCGCGCTCCACCGCATCGGCCCAGCGCGCGTCTCCGGTCGCCATCAGCATGTAACCCCACGACCAGGTATGGTCTGCAATATCGCAGGTCTCGTGCGAGTCCAGCGAGGTGCGCGTACGGAACCACTCGGTGGTAGATGGAATCCCATCGATGAGCATGTGATGGTCAAAGATCCGCCGCTGCGCAGCCAGGGCGAGGCGCAGATACTCCTCCTTGCCCGTGTAAAGATAGAGAATCGCAGGCTGCTTGACGATCTCGGCGTAGGTCACGCCATGCGCGTTGATCGGCGTGGCGGCGTACACCCGCATCTGCGAGAGGTCACCCAGGTCGGCCGGCCCCGGACCCGTTACGGTCATGTACTCGTTCCAGGCTCTCTCGGCCATCTCCAGCAACTGGTCGTCGCCGGTATGTTGATAGCACCAGAGAATATCCTCCACATTGGTTATATTGCGTATCGGCTTGCCGTAGTCCGCCTTGTCATTCAGATAGTGCTTGTGCAGCGCCCGAATCGCCTCATGACCTGAGCCCGCATCGCGTTTCAGATCCGCAGCCTGGCCGGAGCCGGCGGAATCACTCAATTCCGCGTCGCTGTTGGCCGCCAGCCCCCGGAAGAAAACGTTCTGCGGCCAGCGGTGGTAGTCGCCCACAGGATCTTCGAAGAACTTCGGCCCCAGGTAGCCATTCGAACCGGGATGGTCCAGCGTGTAACGCAGATAGGACCGGGTCTTGTCCAGCAACTTCTGGTCGCCCAGCACCAGCGCCAGTCGCGTCGCGCCGTCCAGCCAGTAGGCCTTTTGCTCCCAGGGCCACCAGGACTCTGCTTGTTCCTCGCCCGCCCAATAGGGCTCGGTAAATGGCCAGGACACCTCCGGAAGCTGTGAGCCCAACTGCGCGGCCTGCCGCTCCAGATAGAGGCGCAACCATCCCTCCGGCCGGATCGCACCCGGAGCCAGGGGCGTCAGCACGGCGTAGGGAGCTCCATCCAGAGCCGCGCTGGTCTCTGCCACCGCGCCTCGGTTCAGGTCTGCAACCGCTATCATCGCCGAACTCATCAGCGTCAGCCGCACAAACTCTCTGCGATTCATCTCCAGGATTGAGTCCCCGCCATCCGCCATCGCCATCTCCTCCGTTCTGTTCTCTCCAACCCCGACTGCCGGCGATCTCCATCGGTTCCACCGACCAGCATCCTCCGGCAGCCGAAGTCTTCCTCCACAGCACTCACCGGACGCCGCACGACCTGCAGCGTCCCTTGCGCCCAACGCATAGCCAGCGAGAGCAGAGCCGGAACCGCTCGACCCGACGGCACACCTTGCTGAGCAGCCTCTGGCTGTGGATCGAGCAGGCATCCTGACCCTTGGCTGGGGCTTACCCTGTCTGGGGCTTGGGGGCAGATTAGCTTTGCCCTTTTCCTTGTGTCAATCTTTGCCCGGCCGCTCATCCCGCCCTCAGCCATCCCACCCCGCCCTGGCAGCTCACGCCGGAGGCCTGCAGTAGCGAACGATCATCGCCAAAACTACCAATAATTGATAGTGGGGCGGCGGCAGATCCTATAATAATAAGAGGATGTCTCCCGCCACGCCCGGATTCCAACGCGACTCGACCGCCCTGCGGGTTAAGCAGGAGCTGCTGCGCCGGATCCTGAGCGGAGAGCTCGCTCCCGGCGCCCGCCTGGTCGAACTCAAGCTCGCCGGCGAGTTTCGTACCAGCCAGGGGCCAGTTCGTGAGGCGCTCTGTGAGCTGGAGGGAATGGAACTGGTGACCACCGCTCCCTACCGGGGCACCCGGGTGCGCCAGGTCACGGTAAAGGATGTGCGTGAGGCCTACCAGGTCCGGGCTTACCTGGAGGAGCTGGCGGGCAAGGTTGCAGCCGGCCTGCTGCAGGGCGACCTGCAACCCTTTGAGAAAGCAGCCCAGGATGTTCTGGGAGCGGCAAAGCGCAACGATATCCGGGGATACACCCGCCACGACATCCGCTTCCATCGCTTGATCGTCGCCGCCAGCGACAATCGCATCCTGCTCAGAACCTGGGACTCGCTGGCCCTTGAGGTCCACGTGCAGATCCGCCTGCTCCGGGACAAGATCGATCTGGTGGCCGCGCAACAGGATCACTGGCGGATCCTGGAGGCGCTGCGCAAAGGCAACGGCGCCACTGCGGGAAGGCTCCTGCGCACCCACATTCTGAACTCCCAACCGGCTCCCACGGCGCCCTGACCATCCCACGGCTACAACTCCGAGCCTGCCGCTGCGCCTGGAAGCGACTACCCCCGGGAAGCCCCCTGCTTGATTAAGATTAATTAGACGGAAGCTGACTCGCGTTCCAACCGCCCCCCAGAGAGATCATGAGCTGAGCGCTGGCCAGGATGCGACGCGTCAACAGATTCGCCACCACCTGCTCATCCTGAAGTTCGATCGTCTGGTCAGTCAGCACCTCCAGATAGTTGCCCAGCCCATGCCGGAAGCGATCTTCGGCGAGCTGGGTGCTGAGAGTGGCCGAGTGCACGGCTTGCTGCTGCTGCTCTGTCTCCTGGGCCAGCAGACGCAGGGTGCCAAGCTGGTCCTCCACATCGCGAAACGCGGAGAGCACCAGGTCCCTGTAAAGCGCCACGGACTGCTGGCGCTGCGCCATGGCGGCAGCCAACTCCGCCTTGCGCCGGCCGGCATCAAAGATCACCTCGCTCACCGTGGCGCTGCCGTCCCAGGTGGTGCTGCCCTTGTTCGCCAGCTCCGTAATCTGATCGCTCTCCAGACCGCCGCCTGCGCCCAGCGTGATGTTCGGATAATAGGCAGCCGCGGCCACGCCGATCAGCGCATTCTCCGCCGCCACTCTGCGCTCCATGGCGGCGATGTCCGGGCGCCGCTCCAGCAGCTCGGAGGGAACTCCGGTCGGAATCGACGGCGGCTCGCCCGTCAGCGGATCCTCCGCCAGATGAAATCCGCTGGCCGGCACGCCGATCAGCGCGGCGATAGCGTGCTCCTCGTGGGCACGCTCCACTCCAAGATCCACCAGCTCTGCCCGCACCTGGTCCAGTTGCGCCGCTGCCTGTTCCACATCACTGCGGCTATCCAGGCCCACCTGGAACCTCTTCTGGGTCAGGCTCAACGTACTCTCATCGGCGTGAATCGTATCGCGCAGCAGCCGGGCCTGCAGGTCCACCCCGCGCATCTGGAAGTAGGTAGTCGCCAGCAACCCCTGCAGGCTCAGGCGTACGTTGGCCAGTTCCGCGGCGGAGGCCTGAGCACTGGCCTGGCTGGACTCGATCTGGTGGTGGATGCTGCCCCAGAAGTCGGGCTCCCACGAGATGCTCACCGGAATCAGAAAGTCCCAGAAGGACTGCGACACATTCGGCGGCAGCAGCGGATTGGTTCGGGAGAAGCGGCTTCTGGTCGCGCTGGCCCCGATCGCAATCGTGGGATAGAGCGCAGACTTTGCCACCAGCACCATATCGTGGGCCTGCGCATAGGCATCGGCCGCGGCCTGAAGACTCTGGTTGGAGGCCGCACAACGCAGCTCCAGCCGATCCAACCGGTCGTCCCCATAGATGCTCCACCAGCTTCCTCGATTCGCCGCATCGGCTGGCCGGGCATGCTTCCAGTCGCCGTTGTGCCCGTCCTCGCTGTAGGCCGGCGGCGCCGGCGCCGAGGGGCGCTGGTACTTTGGCCCCACCGAGCACCCGGTGCCGCCCAGCACCAGCGCCAGCGCAGCTCGAGCGAGGCTCTGTTTCGCTCTCATCGGGCCTCACCCATGCTGTTGTTCACCTCCGTCATCACACGGACGGTTTCGCCATCGGTCAAAGAGTCGGGAGGATTGCTGATGATCGCCTCTCCATCGGCCAGGCCGCTCAGCACCTCAGCCGTCGTCCCCAGCTCCTTGCCGATCGTGACCCGGACCAGCCTGGCATGATGGCCGCTGTCCACGGTTCCCACATACTCGCCGCCGGGGAGCAGGATCAGAGAGCTCTCCGGAACGATCCGCACCGGCACCGGATCGGTGACGTGGAGGTGAACTTCGGTATAGCTGCCGGGCTGCAACGCCCCGTCCGCGTTCCGCACATCCACCTCGGTCAGCAGGGTGCGCATCACCGGATCAATAGCGTCGGAGGATCGCACCAGTGTGCCGTGGAAGGTGCGCCCCGGATACTGGGGCAGCGTCAGGGCCGCCGCCACTCCCGGGCGCGCCAGCGGAGCGTACTGTTGCGGCACATTGACGAAGACCCGCAGCACATCCACCCTGGAGAGATCAAAAATCTCGCGGTTACCGGGCACGGTTCCAGCGCCGGCAGTCACGGTGCTTCCGGTGGTGGTAATCAACTGCCCTGTATCGATATTGCGCGCCGTGATCACTCCGTCAAAGGGAGCGACCACCCGTTCAAAACCCTGCAGGACCTCCAACCGGTGCACATTGGCCTCGGCAGAGACCACCTGCGTGTCCGTGGACCGCAACTGGTCCACGGCGCTGTCCGTATTCTGCTGCGAGACCGCGTTGCTGCTGATCAGAGCCTGGTAGCGCTGCGCCGTCACCTTGGCCAGAGCGGCGTTGGTCTTGGCCGTCGCCAGCTCCGCCTTGGCCTGGGCCAGTTGCTGGTCCAGCTCCGGGGTCTCAATCACGGCCAGCAGGTCTCCGCGGTGCACATGCGACCCGATGTCGTAGTACCAGCCCTTCACGTATCCCGTGGTCCGCGCATAGATCGGCGCCATCGTATACGCCTGCATATTGCCCGGCAGCACGATCTCCTGCGCGCTCTTTTCCACCTCCGGGACAGAGAGCGATACGCTCGGCGCTGCATTGGCTTCGGTATCCTCGGCCAGACTGTGCGCCTGCTGCTGCCGCCGGGCGATGCCGTAGACCGCAGCAACGATCAGCACCAGAAGCACCAGCAGAAGCCACCCGGCGATCCTCCGCCGCGGCGGGTTCGCCGCCTCCGCCCACTCCGCTCCACCTTCCCGGCGCAGGTCCATGCCGTGCGGATCTCCGCCGCCGTTGGTCCGCTTGGTTGTACCCTTCTCTGCGCTCATCGTCTCTACTCCTGCTCCGCGTTCGTGGGGCCCGGGGTGATGCTGTCCTCCGCCACGGCCCCGTCGCCGGGCGTCTGGTCATGCCGGTGCATGAAGGAGAAGAACGCGGGCACAAAGGTCAGCGTACCCAGCGTTGCCAGCAGAAGTCCTCCGATCACGGCCCGTCCCAGGGGCGCATTCTCTTCGCCTCCCTCGCCCAGCCCCAGCGCCATCGGCACCATGCCGATCATCATCGCCAGGGCGGTCATCAGCACCGGCCGGAAGCGCGTAAATCCCGCGCTCAGCGCCGCCTCGGTCGCTTCCATCCCAGCCTGCATCTGGTCTTTGGCAAAGCTGACCACCAGAATCGAGTTCGCCGTTGCGATGCCAACGCACATGATCGCTCCGGTAAGCGCCGGTACACTCAAGTGCGTTCCTGTCAGAAAGAGCATCCACACAATACCGGCCAGCGCCCCGGGCAGAGCGGCGATGATGATGAACGGATCCAGCCAGCTCTGAAAGTTGACCACAATCAAGGCATAGACCAGCACGATCGAAAAGACCAGTCCCTCGAAGAGATCGGTGTAGGAGCTGCGCATCGTCTGCACCTGCCCGCGCAGAAACACCTGCGTTCCGCGCGGCATCTCGCCCCGGCTCTGTGCAATGATGCGGTCCAGTTGGCGCGCCGCCCCTCCCAGGTCGGTACCCTCCACCGCGCCATAGATGTCAATCACCGGCCGGGCATCGTAGTGGCTCACCGTAGCCTGCTCGGTGGTGCGCACCACGCTGGCCAGGTTGCCCAGAATCTGTGGCGGAGCCCCGGATCCACTCACCGCCACCGGGAAGTTCTCCAGCTCCTGCAGGTTCTTCACGTCAAACTGGGGCGTCTGCACCGCAATGCTGTAGGCGATATGGCTGCGCGGGTCAAGGTAGAAGTTCGGTGTTGTCTGAAAGCTTCCACTCAGCCCGATCAGCAGGTCCGAGGAGACCTGGGCGTCAGTGTAGCCCGCCTGCTGGGCGCGCGTCCGGTCGACGTCCACCCTCCAGGTCGGCAGATTGAAGGGCTGCTGGATGCGCAGATCCACCACTCCCGGAACGTGCGCGAACCTCTGCATCAGGTGCTCGGCCACAACCCTGTTGGCCTCTACCTCCTGCCCCACCAGTTGAAAGTCCATCTGCGCCGGCAGGCCGAAGTTCAGGATCTGGCTGATCATATCGGTGGGCAGAAAGTAGAACTCCACCCCTGGAAACTGCCGGTTCAGAATCTCCCGCAGCGAATGAACATACTCAGCCGTCGGCCGATGGTTCCTGGCCAGCGAAACCGTGATATTCGCATCCTCCGTGCCCACCGTCGCCGAGTTCGAGTAAGAGAGATTCATACCCGAGTACGGCACCCCGATGTTATCGATGATGTTCTCAACCTGCCCCGGGGGGATCTCCCTGCGGATCACTCCCTCCACCGAGTCACAGATGCGCGCCATGTTCTCGATACGCGTACCGGTGTGGGCTCTTACATGCAACTGGAACTGTCCACCATCCACCGCGGGGAAGAAGTCCTGACCCAGCCAGGGCGTCAGCACCGCCAGCGAAACCACCCAGAACAGCACCGCGCCGATCAAAAACACGCCCCGCCGGGCCAGGCAGAGCACCAGGATCCCGCGATACCAGCGCCGCAGCCGTTCAAAGCTGTGCTCAAAGGCCAACTGGAAGCGGGTAAACGGGTTCCTGGAGGCCTCCTGCCCCGCCGGATGGAGGATCTCATGCCCCTTCAGCAGATACTTCGCCATGGTGGGGACAATCGTGCGCGAAAAGAAGTACGACGCCAGCATCGCGAAGACCACGGCCTCCGCCATGGGAACAAAGAGGTACCGCGCCACCCCGTTCAGAAAAAACATCGGGACAAAGACAATGCAGATGGAGAGCGTCGAGACGAACGCCGGTACGGCGATCTGCGCCGAGCCATCCAGAATGGCCTGCTCCAGTTCCTTGCCCTCTTCCAGATTGCGATCGATGTTCTCAATCGCCACCGTGGCGTCATCCACAAGTATGCCGACCGCCAGCGC
This sequence comes from Acidobacteriota bacterium, assembly GCA_021806005.1. Classification (GTDB taxonomy): domain Bacteria; phylum Acidobacteriota; class Terriglobia; order Terriglobales; family Acidobacteriaceae; genus Granulicella. The sequence continues at coordinate 13,945 of JAJZDM010000021.1, forward strand.
CAGACCACCCAGGGTCATGATATTGATGGTCTGTCCCAGCGCGGGCAGCAGCAGCAGCGACGAGATCACCGACAGCGGAATCGAGACGGCGATGATCAGGCTCGAGCGCCAGCTTCCCAGAAAGATCAGGATCATCAGCGCCGTCAGAGCGGCGGCGATCAGCGCCTCACGCACCACTCCGAAGATGGCGGCGCGAACAAATACGGACTGGTCAGAGATCAGGTGAACCCGCAGCGCCTGCGGAAGCTCAGCCAGAATCGATGGCAGTTCGGCGCGAATCGCGGAAATGATCTCCAGCGTGGACGAGTTGCCCGTCTTGTACACCGTCAGCAACGTGGCGCGCTGCCCATTCACCCTCACCAGGTTCATCTGCGGCGGAAATCCATCCCACACCGCCCCCACATCGCGCAGATAGATCGTGGCTCCGTTCTGCGTCTTGATGGGCATGTCATTCAGGGCGGCGATCGTCCGCGGAGCGCTGTTGGACTCGATCTGCCAGTCAAAGTCTCCCATCTTGGCGTCGCCAGAGGGAAGAATCACATTCTGCGCGTTCACCGCGTTCACCACATCGGAGGCCGACAGGCCGTAGGTCTGCAGCTTCCGAGTATCGATGTCCACCTGAATCTGGCGCACCTTGCCGCCATAGGGCCAAGGGATGGATGCTCCCTGCACCATGGACAACTGCGTGCGCAGGAAGTTCATCGCGATGTCGTTCAACTGCTGCTCGGTCATGCCCTTGCCCGAGAGACTCATCTGGACGATCGGGACGCTGGAGGCGCTGTATTGGATCACCAGCGGAGGGGTTGCGCCCTGGGGAAGCTGGCGCATCACGGTCTGCGATGCGGCCGTGATCTGGGCTACCGCCTGGGAGATCTTCACCGAGGGACGAAAGAAGATCTTGGTGACCGCAACTCCGTTCAGCACCTGTGATTCCGTATGGTCGACGTCGTTGACCAGCGTCGGCACCGTACGTTCCAACGGGGAGACGATGCGGTCCGTCAACTCCTGCGGAGAGAGACCCGCATAGGTCCACACCACGGAAACCACTGGAATATCAATGTTGGGAAAGATATCGACCGAGGTGTTCAGTATGGCCAGCGGACCGGCGATCAACAGCAGCAAGGCTAAGACAACGAACGTGTATGGCCGGTTAAGGGCCAGTCGAACGATCCACATTCGTCATCTCCTCTCCGCATCGCCCCCGGGGCAGGGAGTCATCCGCGCAGTCCTTCTGGACCGTACCCAAAAGATGCTCGGCAGATACCGGAAGTTCCGTGGAAATCCCTTGAAAATCCTTACGGATCTTCACCAAAACTCTCCTCGAGACGTTTCCCCGTGCCAGCGCCGAACCTTGAAACAACGGCCGCTTTGCTCGCGGGGACTAAATTATTTATAAGTTATCCGCACCTGCCGGGCAACTCCACACCTGCGCAGGCTGCGCGCGGAGACTCGTAGCCACTGGCGATCTCGCGTAATCTCCCTGGCACTGGATATCATCAAAGGAAGATGCCGTCTCCGCCCCTGCAGAGCGGCGATGGGGCCGAGGCAGCCACCGACAGGCGCACCAGGGTTCAGCAAAAAGCACGAGCGGGGGTAGAAGAGAGCCGATGAAAATGAAGACACAAAGCAGCGCAACAGGGCTTGCAATCCCCACCACCCGACTTGGATTCATCGGCCTGGGCCTCATGGGTAGCCGGCTCTCCGCTCGGCTGCACGCGGCTGGGTGGCAGGTTCAGACATGGAACCGGAGCCCCCGGAAGCCAGGTCTGGCCGCGGACCAGGAGCTTCCACGTGCGGCCTCTCTGGCTGATCTCTGTTCCACCTCGGACGTTCTTCTCTCCTGCCTGGCCAACGATGCCGCCGTCGAGCAGGTCTACCTGGGCGATGGCGGCGTTCTGAACTCGGCCCGCAAGGGCAGCATCGTTCTTGAGATGAGCACCATCTCCTGGAAGCTCTCCGAGCAACTGCACCACGAGGCGGCGCAGCGTGGCCTCCGCATGCTCGATCTCCCCATCTCCGGATCCACCCCGGCGGTCGAAGCCGGATCCATCACCCTGCTCGCCGGCGGGGACCAGGCGACCTTTGACGCGTGCACACCGATCTTCGAATCGATCGCCAGGCAGTGGTTTCTGCTTGGACCCGGCGGCTCGGGGGCGAAGATGAAGCTGGTGGTCAACCTTCTGCTGGGCGTGGGAATGGCGGCCGTCGCCGAGGCCATCTCGCTGGGCCAGCACCTGCAACTGCAGCCGGGCGTCCTGCTCGATGTCCTCTCCCAGACGGCCGTCATTGCTCCCGCCTTCCGGGGCAAGTTCAACAAGATCAGCTCCGGCGACTACTCGCCTGAGTTCTCAGTTCGGCTGATGAGCAAGGATCTGGATCTGGTGGCCGATGCCGCAGCAGTCGCAGGGGCGGAGCTTCCGCTGGCTGTGGCTGCGAAGAAGCTCTATGCAGCCTGTGCGGACTCGATCGGCGATCTGGATCTCTCGGCCATCACCCCGAAGGTAGCACCCGGCGTGCTAGCCTCCCAGGTGCCATCCGACGGTAGCGGCACGGCAGAGAGCGCCGCTCAAGCGCATACAGAGTCTATCCTGAGTGCAACCTGAATCCATCCGGAGTGCGTGCGCGAATCTATCCGGAGTGCGTGCAAGCAGAGATCTGCCCGGGCACACCCGCTCCTGCAGCTTCGGTTTCAGCCTCAGACGCTCCCGCGGCTTCCTGACAGCATCGCCGCAGACGTCCGCAAAGAGGAGTCTCCATGCTCGGTTTCGTCATCATCGTCGCGTTTGAGTTTCTCGGCATCGGCCTGCACCACCTGGGCGTTCCCCTGCCCAGCAGCGTCCTGGGCCTGTTGCTGTTCACCCTGGCGCTGGTCCTCGGCCTGGTCCGCCTGGAGTGGGTCGAGCGCGCGGCGACCCTTCTGATTCGGCACATGACCCTGCTCTTCATTCCCCTCATGGCCGGACTCACCACCATGACCTCCGAACTGCGCAGGAACGGTGTAGCCCTGCTGGCCAGCCTGGTCGCCAGCCTGCTCGCCGTGCTGCTCACCACCGGCGGCCTGGCGCATCTGCTCCTGCGCGACGACGAGATTGCGGAGATCGCGGAGATCAGCGTCGAATAACCTCCGGCCAGAGACGTCCACAGCCCCATGCGGCGCTCTATCCAGCGTCCCTGCAGTGAGCGACCAGATTCCCGGATCTCCTGATTTCAAAGATTCCGGATTCAAAGATCCGCCCGATTCATCGAGGAAGCCGCCATCGTGATCCACTCGTCCCTTCACCCTCTGGCTCAACCCGCGCTCTACATCCTGATCACCCTGGTCGTCTACGCTCTCAGCCTGCGCCTGCACAACCGCTACTCCTGGCTGCATCCCCTGCTGTCGGCCTCGATCGTGCTCGTCTTCCTGCTTCGAACCCTGCACATCTCCTACGCGTCCTACAACAGGGGAGGAGCAGTCCTCATCTACCTCCTGGGACCGGCTACCGTGGCCCTCGGAGTTCCCATGTTCAAGCAGGGGATCAAGCTGAAGCGTGCCCTGCCTCGACTCAGTCTGGTGGTGCTGGCCGGCTCCATCGTGGGCATGGCCACCGCGGGCTGCGTCGCCAGGCTCTGTGGTGCCTCGCACCAGATGGTGATGTCGGCGCTGCCCAAGTCCGTCACCACCCCGATCGCCGTCGAGGTCTCCCGCAGCCTGCACGGCGACCCCGCCGTTACCGCGGCCATGGTGCTGCTCACCGGCTTGCTCGGAAGCGTCCTCGGTCCCGCACTCCTGCGCCTGGCACGCGTTCACCACGATCACGCCGTCGGCGCGGCCATCGGCGCCTCCTCGCATGCCATCGGAACCGCATCCCTCTTCCGTTACTCAGAGGTGCAGGGTTCGGTCTCCTCCCTGGCCATGGCCATGGCGGGCATCATCACCTCGGCTCTGGCCATGCTGCTCACCCTCTACTGGAGAGTCCGGGGAGCCGGTGGCCTGTAGATCCATCGCGTCTTCTCCGCTTGCCGGAGAAGACGGCGAACGCGCCTGGAACCACCCACCCATGCTCCTTGCAGAATGAGGCCGCCCGGACGGGCGGCCTCATTCTCTTCCACATGCAGCGGCATCCGCCGCAGCCCGGGCATGCGGCTACTCGTCGTAGTGCATCAGGCTCAGGACATCGACCCCCGGCAACTTCTCCCGTCCCTTCAGAAAGTCAAGTTCGATAGCTACCGCTACGCCCACAATCTCGCCACCCATGCGCTTCACCAGCTCCATGGTGGCCTCCATCGTTCCTCCGGTGGCCAGCAGGTCGTCGACGATGATCACCCGCTGTCCCGGCTGGATCGCGTCCTTGTGGATCTCCAGCGAATCGCTGCCATACTCCAGGTCGTACTTCACCTTCTCGACCGCAGCCGGCAGCTTGCCCGGCTTGCGCACCGGTACAAACCCCGCCGTCAGGCGATAAGCCAGCGCCGGCCCAAAGATGAAACCCCGTGCCTCGATTCCCAGCACCAGATCGATCTTCTTGTCGATGTAGTACTGCGAAAACGCGTCGATCAACTGCGCAAAACCGGCCTTGTCCTTCAGCAGCGTCGTAATGTCATAGAACAGAATCCCAGGCTTGGGAAAATCCGGCACCGCACGGATCTTGTGTTTCAATACCTCGCAATCCTTCGTCGTCACACTCACAGGCTCCCCCATATCTCCTCCCCGCTCCATCTTTCCCGCTCTCAGTGTCCAGCCCTCTTCCGGCCGGACTTCTTCAACCCTTACCAGGCGCCGTCGATCCGGAAAGCGCCCAGCGACTCGCCCTCCGGCTCGGCCAGCTCATGCTCGATGATCCCATCCACGCGGCTCCCGCGCGGGCCCTTGCGCAGCTCCGCACGCAGGTCGGCGATCCACTCGGCATCTCCCGCCGCGACCACCTCCACCTCGCCGGTCTCGGTGTTGCGCACCCATCCGCGCAGCCCAAGTTCAGCCGCCTCACGCCGCACGAACCAGCGAAACCCTACGCCCTGCACACGTCCGCGAATCAGGAAGTGGACCACCATGGAAGCCTCCAGGCCTAAGCCCGGCTCATGTAGGCGCCTTCCGCTGTATCCACGCGGATCCGCTCGCCCTCATTGATGAACGGCGGCACCTGCACAATCAGTCCGGTCTCGGTCTTGGCCGGCTTGGTCACCGAGCTGGCCGTCGCCGACTTGATCCCCGGCTCGGTCTCCACCACCGTCATCTCCACCGCCGTCGGCAACTCGATGCCCACCGGCTTGCCATCATGGAAGCTCACCTCGATCAGCAGGTTCGCCGTCAGATACTCCACCGAGTCACCCAGCGTGTCCCGTTTCAGCGCAATCTGCTCAAAGGTGTTCTGATCCATGAAGTAGTAGTCGTCCCCGTCGCTATACAGGTACTCCATCTTCACCGAATCCACATGGATCCGCTCAATGGGGTCCGGCGACCGGAACCTCTCGGTAAACATGGCGCCGGTGCGCACATTCTTCAGCTTCGCCTGGATAAACGCGCGCAGGTTGCCCGGCGTCCGGTGCTCGACGCTGAACACCAGGTGAAGGTCGTCCTTGAACTTGATAATCATGCCGGGGCGCATCTGTGTGGCCGGAATCGCCATGGAAAAACTCCTGATTCTAGGGGGAAATGTAAGGGCTCCTGAAAAACAGCCCAACCTTTCGATTGTAGCCTACCGGCCCAATCTCGCCCGTCGCCCACCGCCGTCTCGCCAGCAGACCTGCCCACCGGCGCAGGCGGGTCAGGAGGAGCTCGACTTCCCCGACCCCGGATGAAACAGGCGGTAGAAGAACCGCTTCAGCTTATAACCAAACGAGTGTTTCACCCTCCGCGCCGCCGGTCGCGCCACAACCGGTACATTCGGCCCGTTGGCGATGATCTCCGCCGGGGTCTCCATCGCATTCGGCGGAGGTCCTGCGCCCGGCGTATAGGAGAGCGTCGTGGAGACCTGCGTCTCGGTCTTGCCCGGCGGTGAGTTCTCCGCCGCCGCCGTGGGCGCCAACCCCTCGCTCTGCGCCACCGGGAACGGATGCGCGGCCGCGGCTCTCTGCGCCGCGCTGGCGCCGGAGCCGAGATGCTTCGGCTTCGTCTCTACCGGGCATCCGCAGGGCGAACCCTCACTGTCCACCACCGCGCGTAGGTTCCCCTGCTCAAACAGAACATGCTGCCCCTGCAGCAGTTGGTAACTCGCCGCAGAGAACGCATCACTGAGCATCAGCACCGGCGCCTTCTCTCCGGCATTCTCCACGCAGGTATCTCCGTTGCGCGTCACCCGCACCCGCAGATCGTAGATCCCCTTGTCCACCACCCGGAAGCGTATGTCGGGGGTCAGAATCACATCCTGCATCTCGGCTCTGGTGTGCAACTCGATCGCCCCGCGATCCAGGCCGAACAGCAGGGAGCTTCCCTTGCCCACATGCATCAGATGGAACTCGCTCGAGGAGCACACCAGCACATCGCCACCCCGCTTCAGCTTCACCTTCGCCGTGTGGTCATAGGCTGTGATGTTGGTGTTGGAGACCAGCCGCGCACGCTTGCCCTGCATCACCACCCCGCCACTCACCCGCGCATCCCGGGATGCAACCGTCCCCATCCCCTGCGCTGGTTGCTGCGCGAACAGAGGCGCTGCGCCCGCAGCCATCAGGCACCCCACCGCAATGCTCCATCCAACTCGCAGATCCCCTCCTACGCGCGGCGCGGTCGCTCTACTGCTTCAGAAAGTTCGCCATCAACTGCTTTCCGTGGTCGGTCAGCACGCTCTCAGGATGAAACTGCACGCCCTCGATCGGCAGCGTCTTGTGCCGCAGCCCCATGATCAGGCCACCTCCCAGCCCTCTGGTCGCCGTCTCACCCTTCACCCGCGCCGATACCTCCAGATCCCCGGGCAGCGTCTCCTCCTCCACAATCAGCGAGTGGTAGCGCGTACAGGTCATCGGCCGCGGAAGCCCCTTGAAGATCGTTCGCCCGTCGTGCTCCACCTCGCTGGTCTTGCCATGCATCAGTTGTGGAGCCCGCACCACCCTGCCGCCAAAGGCCTCGCCGATCGCCTGGTGACCGAGACAGACGCCCAGCACCGGGATCTGTCTCTTCCGGGGAAGATCCGCCATCGCCTCCGCCAGGCGCCGGATCAGCGGCACCAGAATCCCCGCATCGCTCGGCGTACACGGGCCGGGCGAGAGCAGGATGCGGTCGGGACGCAGGGCCAGGACCTCGTCGGGGGTGATCTCATCGTTTCTCCGCACCACAATCCCGCCGGCTCCCTGGCCCTCCCCCAGTTCGCCGATGTACTGCACCAGGTTGTACGTGAAGGAATCGTAGTTATCGAGAACAAAGACCATCGTAGCTTCGATTCTACGCGTGCCCGCCGCTTCCGAGGGAGATCCCTGCGTCCTCTTCCCGGCGCAGCTTCAGACCAGGTTTCCCCGGCATCTCCCCGGCCCGGCTTCCGGCGCAAGCCTCGCTTCACAGCCGTGGCTCTTCCTTCCCCGCGCAGCGGAGCGGATCAGGCCATCCGCGCCCGCTCGATGGCCCGGACCACGGCCTTTGCCTTGTTGCCACACTCTTCGTGCTCCTTGCGCGGCGCTGAGTCAGCCACAATCCCGGCCCCTGCCTGGATGTATCCCTTCTCTCCATCCATGAACAGCGTCCGGATGGCGATGCACGAGTCCAGATTTCCGCTGAAGTCGGCATAGAAGATCGCGCCGCCGTAGACGCCCCGCCGCGCCGGCTCCAGCTCCTCAATAATCTCCATCGCCCGGATCTTGGGAGCGCCGCTCAGCGTCCCCGCCGGAAAACATGCCCGGAAGGCGTCGATGGGAGCCAGCCCCTTCTGCAGTTTGCCCTCCAGCGCGCTTACCAGATGCATGATGTGCGAGTACCTCTCCACAAACATCAGGTCCCGCACCCGGACGCTGCCGAACTCGCTCACCCGGCCCACATCATTGCGCCCCAGGTCCACCAGCATCACATGCTCGGCGACCTCCTTGGCATCAGCGCGAAGATCCGCCTCCAGCGCACGGTCCTCCACCTCATCCCTGCCCCGGGGCCGCGATCCCGCAATCGGGCGATACTCCACCTTGCCCTCATGCACCCTCACCAGCAGCTCCGGCGACGAGCCCACAATATGCGCCGGACGCAACGCCCCCCCGTTCTTCGCAGCCCGGCTCCGGCGGTTACCTCCGGCCCGGCTCCGGCCCGGCTCGTGCTCCAGCCCGAAGCGCAGAAAGTACATATACGGTGAGGGGTTCACAATCCGCAGCGAACGGTAGATCTCAAATGGATCCACTCCCGGCACGCAGTCGAATCTCTGGCTCAGCACGCACTGAAAGACATCGCCCGCCGCAATGTACTCCTTCACCCGCTCCACCCCGCGCATGTACTCCGCCGTCCCGGTGCGGGCCTTCAGCTTCAGCGCGCCCCCGGGGGACTTGCGCCGCTTCGGGCGGGCGAGCGCAATGGCGGCGCTCAGCAGCTTCTCCAGCCGGTTCAGCCTCCGCTCCGCGCTGCGATATCCTGCCGCGTCCACCCTGCCCCGCGCCCCCACCGTCACCATCAGGTGGATCGCCTTGGTGACATGGTCAAACGCCAGCACCTCATCAAAGAACATCAGGTACGCATCGGGAACGTGCAGATCATCGGCGGCAATCTCCGGCAGCCGCTCAATCCGCCGCACCACGTCGTAGGCAAAGAACCCCACTGCCCCCGCTGTAAATGGAGGCAGTCCCTCGATCTTCGCCGGCTGCTCCCCCTCCAGCGCGGCCTTCAGTTCCGCAAAGATATCCCCGGCGTAGGTGCGGCGCCTCCGCCCCTCCTGCACCGTGATCTCTCCGCCCCAGGCGATCATCTTCTTGTAGGGGCGAATCCCGATGAACGTATATCGCCCCACATGCTCGCCTCCCTCCACTGACTCCAGAAGGAAGGCCTCCGGCTCCTGGGCAGCCACCCGCAGGAACGCGGAGACCGGCGTCTCCAGGTCGGCGGCCACAGTTCGAGTCACCGGCACCAGGGAATGTCCACGGGAGAGCTGCAGGAACACCTTGAGCGAAGGGGTGGTCAGTGCGCGGGAAGAAGCCATCCTCCTCATCATACCGAGCCCCCGCCGCTTCAGCCGCTTCGCGCGACACAATCTGCCCCCGGCTGTGGCAACCCGGATCTCCCGGGGGGGCCGCTGCGCGCCAAGTCCGGCCCTGGGTCTTTGGCTCTTCTGAATCTTTGCCCCTTCCGGATCTCTGCAACTCATGCACGAGCGCCAGGGCGGCTTGCGAGTCGCTGAGACCCGGATCTATACTCGCGGGGTTTGGTCACAGACCGGTCTGACCGAGCCGGTTCGATGCTGACTCCATTGCCCGATGCAGCGCGTCTACTCATTGGAGCGTCTACTCAGTGCAGGGCCTGAACCCGAAGCGTATGGAGAAGATGACGATGGCCGGAGAACAATTAATACCCACGGGAGCCGCACTTGCCGGCCACCCAACGCTGGGCAGAAACACTTCCAGCGCCAACGAGGATTCCACAATGTCAACAACCACTTCCGCTGCTCCTGTTTCCTTGGAACAGGAGACCAATCCATGGCTTGCTCAGGCAGCGCGCTTTGATGAGGCCGCCAGACGCCTTAATCTGGACGCTGGACTCTGGAAGGTCCTGCGTTACCCCGCCCGAGAGATCATCGTTCACATTCCCGTAGCCATGGACGATGGCAGCATGGAGATCTTCACCGGCTACCGCGTGCAGCACTCCTTCTCCCGAGGTCCGTGCAAGGGCGGTATTCGCTATGGCCTCGATGTCTCGCTCGACGAGGTCCGGGCTCTGGCCTCCTGGATGACCTGGAAGTGCGCCGTGGTAAACATCCCCTTCGGCGGAGCCAAGGGAGGCGTCATCTGCGACCCCAAAAAGATGTCCACCGGCGAACTCGAGCGCATGACCCGCCGTTACACCGCGTCGCTCATCGAATTTATCGGACCAGAGAAGGATGTTCCCGCCCCTGACATGAACACCAACGAGCAGACCATGGCCTGGATCATGGATACCTACTCCATGCACATGGGCCAGACCATGACCTCGGTCGTCACCGGCAAGCCGATCTCGCTGGGCGGCTCTCGCGGCCGCCGAGAGGCCACCGGACGGGGCATCTCGGTCTGCGTCGATCAGGCCCTCAAACACCTCAACATGTACCCGGTGGAGACCTCCGTCATCATCCAGGGCTTCGGCAATGTGGGCTCGCACACCGCCCGGTTCCTGTGGGACAAGGGCTACCGCGTCATCGGCATCGGCGAGTTCGACGGCGCTCTCTATAACCCCAGCGGAATCGATATCTCGGAACTGCTGGAGCACACCGCCCGTACCGGCGCCATCCACGGCTTCAGCGGAGCCCAGCCCTTTGACAAGGATGCCATCCTCACCCAGCCATGCGATGTCCTGATCCCCGCCGCCACGGAAAATGTGATCACCAGCCGCAATGCCGCCGACCTGAAGTGCCGCATTCTGTGTGAGGGCGCCAACGGACCCACCACCCCCGTGGCCGACGGCATCCTGGCCGAAAAGGGCGTCTTCATCATCCCTGACATCCTGGCCAACGCTGGCGGGGTCACCACCAGCTACTTTGAGTGGGTTCAGGACCGGATGGGCTACTTCTGGACAGAGGATGAGGTCAACCAGCGCCTGGACCGCATCATGATCGACAGCTTCAACGACGTCCTCCAGTACTCCATCGCCCACAACGTTAACAACCGCATCGCGGCCTACATGCTGGCCATCGACCGCGTAGCCCATACCACCCAGCAACGCGGCATCTACGCATAACAGCAGCGTCTGAGCGCGAAGGGTCAGGCTTCGGCGATCGCCGAAGCCTGACCTCTTTTGAGACGCTCTCCATCCCGGCGCGCCGGCGTCTTCGTCCTGGCCCGTCAGCCTGCCACCGGGTGGCCTGCCATCACGCGGGCCGCTCCGGATTCCCCATCCGCGTTAAAGATAAAGATGCTCTAAAATGTCTGTATCCGCGGCAACGCAGCCCCCTCCCCTCTGCAGCCCGTCCAGCAGCCCGTGAATCTGCCCAACTCCATCACGCTCACTCGCATCGCCAGCGTGCCGCTGCTGATCTGGGCGCTCTCTCCGCGCTTTCCCTGGCAGGGAACTCATGGGGAGCAGGAGATTGTCGCCTCGGCAATCTTCATCCTGGCTTCGGTCACCGATGGCCTGGACGGCTACCTGGCCCGCCACCGCGGCCAGATCACCACGCTGGGCATGCTGCTGGACCCGCTGGCGGACAAACTCATGGTCACCGCGGCCTTCATCCTCCTGGTGGCCTTCAACCCCGATGTCATGAAGCCTTGGATCGCCGTCTTGGTGATCGGCCGCGAGTTTCTGGTCAGCGGCCTGCGCTCGATCGCCTCTGGGGAAGGCTTCACCATTGAGGCCAGCGAGCTCGGCAAGCTCAAGACCGTCGTGCAGATCGTCGCCATCGTTGCCGTCATCCTCAACCATCGCTGGGATACATGGTTCCTCGGCTGGTTTCCCATCAGCGTCCGGCTGATCGCGGTCACGGCGACCTACTGGATGGCGATCCTCTCGATCATCTCCGCGGCGGACTACTTTATTGGCTTCTGGAACAAGGTGGATCACGTCTCCGGCCGCCGCCGCCGCACCTCCGTGTTGAGCCGCAAGAGAAAGGCAGCCGTTCCGGCGGAGGCCGCGGTCCGCAAAGAAGGCCGGGCGCCAGCCTCTTGAACCCGCAGTCTCACGCCGCTGAACTCCACCTCCCGCGAGTCGGCGCTGCTGGCAGACGGCCCATACGGCCCATCCATCGCCTCCCTGCAGGCTGCCTGAGGTACACACGCAAAGATCCAGGCAAAGGCCCCGGCTCTCACCGGGGCCCCTGTCGAGTACAAACCAACTCCTTGCCGAAGCAGCTTTGCCGGGAATCGGACCATCCCAGCCGGAAGACGCCCTACAGGTGCGCGCTGTGCCCGCGCTGCTCACGGTGCACAAAGTGATACGGGGGCCACGGACCGGAGAGCTGCATCGCGTAGTCCTTCAGCTCCAGCGTCACCGAACTGTACTTGTTCTGGTAACGCTCCACGGTCTTCTTCTCCACCAGATGGGCGATGTCCAGCAGCATCTTGCCGGAGTCCATCCGCTTGCAGCTCACCTCTTCAGCCACCGGTAGAAACATCCGGTGCATCTGTAGGGAGAGCGCCCGCGCGCGCGACTGCCGCTCCCGCTGCCGCGAAGCAGACTCCCGCAGGTTCGCCAGATACGCCTGACCGGTCGCCTGCACCGCCGGACCGCAGGGCTTCGCCTCCGGACAGATATCGTCCACCATCACCTTCAGGTGCATCTCGGCCATCCCGCGCAGCCGTTCCACATTGGCCATGAAGTGACGCTGGTTGGATCGCACCGATCGCCGCAGCGCCTCATCGTCCTCAAACGTGGTTCCATAGCGGAAAGGCAGCACGGTTGACTGCTCAAAACAGAGCGAGATCACCCGCGCGTGCTCGCGTGCCGCCGCCCGTCCTTCGGCCGTCACCAGCCGGCCCGCATCCTCCGGCATGTGTTCGGAGACAACAACCGCCAGATCGGCGGCTGGAAACAGAAAGGTTTGATTTCCAAAGAGTCCGGTTACTCCGGTGAGTGGCATCGGCCTTCTGTGCCGGCCCAGTTCTGTAAATGCATTGCGTTCGGTAATACAGTACGCGTACCAAGCCATAACGTGTCTGTCTCTCCTGAGTTTTCCTGCTCCACCGCTCGGCGGCCCGATGGTTTCCACCACCCGTTTCCCGCCAAACAACCTGTTTCTCTCTGCTTCTCTTTATGAACAGTAGAAATTGGGCCCTAGTGCGGACGATCCGGCCGGGACGCCGCGGAACAGGCCCAACCGGATTGATCCGTCGCAGATACTATGCCCTTGGAAATACGCTTGGCAAGACCGCCTCACCCGGAACCTCCGGGCAGGGTCGGCGGCGGCCGGCGGAGTACCTGTCCGGTTAACCCATTAGGCGAACCTGCTAGACTAAGGGGATGCATGGGCGGTGGGCCCGATAATCTCTTTGTAGCCCTGAAGGACGGATCGTTCGTGGATAACGCAACCAAGCGTCAGTTGAAGAAGCAGGACCAGTTTGTCGCCCTCACCGAAACCAGTGTCCACTGGGCTGAGGAGCACCGCCAGCAGGCCATCCTTTACGGCGTGATCGCCGTCGTCGCCACGATCGTCATCGTCGCGGCTTACACCCTCTTCCAGGACCGCTCCTCGGCCGCCGCTACCGCCTTCGGTGAGGCCATGCAGATCTACCAGACGCCGCTGTCCAACTCCTCCGCGGAGCCGATTCCCGGAGCCAAGTACTACCCGGACTCGAAGACCCGCGCCGCGGCCGCCCTCACAGGTTTCCAGAAGGTCGCCAGCCAATATGGCCTCACTCAGTCCGGTCACCTGGCGGAGTACTTCGTCGGTCTCACCTGTGAGGATCTGGGCCAGACCTCCTGTGCGCAGGAGGCCTTCCAGAAGGTAGCCTCAGGATGGGATGGCGGACTGGCGGCTCTGGGCAAGGATGCCCTGGCCGACCTGGATCAGAAGACCGGAGACGACAGCAAGGCGATCGCTCTCTACACCGAGTTGGGCAAGGGCCACGCCCTTACGGTTCCCCCGCCTCTGGCCAAGCTGCAGCTCGCTGAACTTTACCAGTCCCAGGGCAACACCGAGCAGGCCCGCCAGATTCTGGCGCTGCTCAAGGACAAGGATAAGGATCCCAATGGCCGCCCCGGCGCGGCGGCCGAGATTGCCACCCAGAAGCTTAACCCAGCCGCCGCTGGCGCAGGAACCCCGCAGTAAGACTCCTTGCCAGCCACCCACATCGGCCCTGCATGCATGCGCTGCTCAGGCGCATACACGCCATCTTCGGCCTGAGCCGATGAATCTGGATTGAAATCGACACAGAGCACTCCTGCCGGTGGTCTCAGGCCGCCGTCAATCGAACCTTGACCCGCCGGACGGGGCCGGAAAGCCTGGACCCAATCCGGCCATCCACAGGAGTTGAAGGCCGCACAACGAACCGCCTCAGGCTTGCGTCTGAGACAGTAGTTGCCCCCGGAGGCGCCGCGGCCAACGAAGAAGAGACACCGGGCATCGCACGCTGATAGTCTCAGAGGAGCGCCGCAGTTGCGCCGAGGGCCGGTTGGCTCGCAGAAGCAGAAGAGGAAGACGGATGACGTTGGGAAAGCAAACGAGACGGGTAGCCAGCCGGGTGCATGGCTTGACGCTGCTGCTGGCCGCCGCAACAGGACTGGCGCTGGCGCAAAGTACGCAGCAGGCAACAGAGACGCAGCAGAGCGTGCCGAACGCCCCGGTGCCCCAGACGCTGCCGGAGTTGCGCACCATTACGCCGGTCGGCTCGGCCACGCCTCCCACCCTCACCACCACCGCGCCAGCCCCAGCCGTATCCGCACCCGCCGCCACAGAGCCCGCGGAGGACGAACAGCAGGGCCCGCCGCCGGCAACCACCCAGAGCGCGCTCAATACCTTGAGCGTCAACGTGCAGTTCCACGAGATTCCCTTCCTGGTGAAGGACTCCAAAGGCAACCTGGTTCCCGGAATTACCTGGCGGGATGTGCGGGTGTTTGAGGATGGCGTGCGGCAGCAGATTCGCGTGTTTACCTCAGACCCGGCGCCGCTGGCCGTGGCCATGGTCATCGACCAGGGCGTGACCCACGACACCATGGAGAAGATCAACGACTCGCTGGGTGCGCTGCAGGGGGCGTTCTCGCCCTATGACGAGGTCTCCGTCTTCACCTATAACGACGGCGTCACTGAACAGACGGCGTTTACGGCGGCGCAGAGCGCCCGCCTGGGCGCGGTGCTCGAGCAGTCCAAGGGCGTTGGCCGCGATCCCCTGATGGGCCTCACCGGTCCCCTCTCCCATGACGCCGTGATCAACAACCAGCCCATCGATGGGGTTACCGACTTCGGCCATCAGCCCGGCACCCTGGCCTTTACCGTGCCCAAGGAGTACCACACCCTCAACGACGCCATCCTTGCAGCCGCCAAGGAGGTCTCCACCGCGCCCCGCGGGCGGCGGCGAATCATCTACGTGATCTCTGACGGCAAGGAGTATGGCAGCCAGACAACCCAGAAAGAGGTCATCAAGTATTTGCTGACCAACAACATCTCGGTATGGGCCACTCAGGTCGGTGACTCAGCCATCATGGGCCTGGGCTTCATGGATCGGCTGCACATCCCGTTGACCATGCGCGACGACGTCCTGCCCAGATACACTTCGGCCACCGGCGGCGAGTTTGACTCCGAGTTCCGGCCCAGAGGCATCGAAAAGGCCTTCCTCCAGATCACCAACCAGATTCGCGCTCAGTACACCGTCGGCTATTACACCCATGCCAGCCCCTACAACGAGAGCTATCGCAAAACCGAAATTCGGATCCTGCGTCCGGGGCTGACCATCATCTGCAAGGACGGCTACTATCCGTCTGCGGCGGACAATACCCGGGCTACCCCCGTGCATCAGCCAACCCCTCAATAGACGGAGCTACAGCCTCTGCCACAGACCTTTCACCGATGGCGTTTGCAATCCATTCCAGCGCGCTGATCGCGCTCTCCTCCGCCGCCTCCTGGGGCGGCGGAGATTTTTCCGGCGGTATGGGCGTCAAGACCAGCGGCGGAAGGGTGCCGGACGCCATTCGGTTTGTCCTCCTCGCACACGCCATCAGCCTGACGGCGCTGCTGGCAATCGCACATACCCTCCCCTTCCCCGGCCTGCCCGGACACACTGCCACCCTTTGGGCGATCCTGGCCGGGCTCACCGGCGCGCTGGGCCTGGTCGCGTTCTATATCGCCCTCAGCCGGGGAGGCATGGGGACCTCTGCGGCACTGAGCGGATTGCTGGCCGCGGCCATCCCCGCCGTGGCCTCCAGTCTGCTTGAGGGCGTCCCCTCCGCCCTGCGGCTGGCCGGCTTCGCACTGGCCGGTGGAGCGATCTGGCTCATCGCCGCTGGAAGCTCCCCCGAAGGCGCATCTGAGTCTCGCAGCACCATGGCGCTGGCGGTGTTTGCCGGAGTCATGTTCGGGATCTACTTCATCGCGCTGAAGATGGCCAACCCGCTGGGACTGGTGGCCTCCATGGCGCTGGCCAGAATCACCAGCATCACGCTCTGCTCCCTGGTCCTGGGAACAATGGCGTTCTCCAGGCGACGCCGGCCACCCTCCCCTCAGGCACAGCCGGCGGCGTCCGGACCGTGGATGAACCGGCCCGGCGTCTGGGGATGGGCCTGTGCGGTCGCCTTGCTGGATACAGGCGGAAATCTGCTGTTCATGGCCGCAACCCGCGCCGGGAGGCTGGATGTGGCCTCCGTCCTGGCAAGCCTCTATCCGGCAGGAACCATCCTGCTGGCCGCATGGGTGCTGAAGGAACGGCCCACCCAGCGCCAGGTTCTTGGCATGCTGACCGCCCTGGCGGCGGTGGCGATGATTACGCTGCAGATGTAAGGCGCCCCTGCGGTCAACGCCGCGGAGTGCGGGGGCTCTGGTGCTGCTGTAGAAGTCCTACAGCGTCCGCGCAGACACAGAACGGATATCCAGCGGAACAACGCCGGTTCGAACTGTGCCGGCAGCTTCAGACTGTGCCGGCATCTCCGAACCGCTTCGGCATCGCTGCACCCGCTCGCTCTGCGCAGCGGAGGCCATGCTCTCTGCGTCCATGCTTCAAGCCGCCGGCGGTTTGGGGGCTTCGTCAACCTTGGGGGTGACCGCGCGTGCTGCTTCTACGGGCTTGACGTCGGCCTTGACCTCGTCGTTGATTCCCTTCATGCCTTCCTTGAAGCCACGCAGGCCCTCTCCGAGGCCCTTGCCCAACTCCGGAAGCTTCTTGCCGCCAAAAAGAAGAACGGCAAGCACAACCAGAAGAATGATGTGCCACGGTTGCAATAGATCGCCCATACAAGAGTCTCCCTGCTGTCACCCCCAGGCTTGCCAGCGGGCGACGGTTTCATTGTCGCACGAGCAGCCGGGAATGTCCGCTGTCCACCACTCCATGCCTCCCCGGCCCAGTCGTTGCACTCCGCTGCGGAGGCCAGGGCCCGGCCGGATCTCGTCGCGAAAGCGGCGGTCAAGCGGTAGAACCTGCGTCGGACAGTATATCCTTGGAGAGATACAAAGCTCATCGCGGATGCCCCGCCGTCCGCAACCCGAAACTACCGCGCCGCTCACCTGAGCCCCGCCCACGAGGAAGATGCTGCAACTGATGACGAACACCTTAGACTCCGCCACTGGCCAGGTTCGCAAAGTGGCCTGCGTAACAACCTTGAGCATGACACTTGCACTGGTGCTGGGAGTCGTTGCCAGCTTGGCTGGGCCCAGGGCGTTGGCGCAGGATTCGAACTCCCCGTCCAGCAACCCGGCGGACAGCCAGTCTCAGAGTGCAACAACCGCTCCTGGAACCGCGCCGATGTCCGCGGCGGCAGCGGCGGCGCTGGCCCCTTATACCGGACCGAAGTATGACAACCGCTGGGATCTCTATGGCGGCCTGCTGTTTATGAACGGGCAGGCAGGACAGAACATTCCCGTGCGTTACAACATGGGCGGCGGCGAAGGCATGATTACCTACTGGTTGAACGGCAAACTGGGCATAGCCGGGGATTACCGGTTCGGCGCAGGAACCACGCCGGTCGTCAGCCCTTTTTATAACCGCATCACCATCATGCAGCACGTCATGACCGGCGGCGTGGAGTATCGAGCCTTCAAGAACCGCTACGTCGACATCAACTTTCTTGGATTGGCCGGCGGAGACTATGGCATCTTCAACTGGGCCATCAATCACTACCCCGGCGGCAGCCCGGTAAGCGCCTGCGCCGCAGATCAGCAGCCCGGCCAGGTCGGAAACCTTGGCCTGTACTGTAACCATCTGGCTCCCTACGGCACCGCCGGCAGCAACATCGACTTCAACCAGGCCCACAACCTGGCGGTGCGTCTGCAGCCCACCCTCATCATGGAGCACTTCGGCACCAACACCAAAGAGTTCTTCGCCATCTCCCTGGGCGTCCTGTGGCGCTTCGGGCACCGCTAAGGCAAGTTCGGTGTAGGTGTTGAGGGCGACTCGACTTCGATGGGCGTTTCCCCCAATGAAACGCCACTGCAAGCCCGCTTCAGGATATCCATCAACACCGAAAATGCCATAATTCATAGAATATCCGGCTCACGTTCGCACCCGGTTTTTCCTGCAAGCGGGTACAGCTCCTTCGGATGGTGCAGCGTAACCGCACAGCCCGAAGGAGCTGTTTTATCACCGGGCTGTCTGGTTGGCCGGGGACGGCTACAGCGGAGGGCCGAGGTTCACTTTCGCATCCCAGGCGTGTGCGTGATGCCTACCAGCAGACCCTCCGGACCCAGCAACCGCGTCACCGTCTGCCCCCATGGTTCCTGCCGCGCCGCAACCAGCAGCTTGTATCCCTGGGACGTCAACTCCGCCGTAGCTCTTTCGATATCCTCGACATCGAACTCCAGCCAGGCCTGCGGCACTGGAAGTTCGTCAGGCCACTGATCGGTGCCAAAGCAGGACTCTGCCGCCTGCCCCAGCGGCCACAGGGCAAAGTGCTTCACGCCCTCCAACTGGCTCGTGTACAGGTAGCCGGAGACATCCTCCCGGAACTTCAGCCCCAGCGTCTCGGAGTAAAACCTGCGGCCGGCGGCCGGATCGCGAACGATCGGGCCAAAGCCTGCCACAAACAATACATCGATGCTCCCTGGCGTCTTCATCGGCACACCTCGATCCGGGCATCCTTCGCCTACACCGCGGAACGCTTCGCACCCGCTGGAACAAGCCTCAGTGCCGCAGAAACTCCGGAGACACCGGGTTCTCATAGCCCGTACCGTCGCGGGTCACCACCGTGAGACCGCTGGCAGTCACAAAGTAGTGTTTTCTGTCCTCGTTGGAGTCATAGCCGATCACGGTGCCATCCGGCAGATGCACATCCCGGTCGATAATGGCGTGGCGGATCCGGCAGTGACGCCCGATGTTGCTGTGCGAAAAGACGATGCTGGAATCAATATCGGCATAGCTGTTCACCCGGACATCGTGGGAGAGCACAGAGTTGCGGATCACCGCGCCGGAGATGATGCTTCCCGCGCTCACGATGGAGTTGATGGCCATCCCCGTGCGCCCCGGCTCGCCAAAGACGAACTTCGCAGGAGGATACTGGTAGGCCCGCGAGCGCATGGGCCAGGACTTGTCGTAGAGGTTGAACGTCGGGGCCACCGCGGCGACGTCCATATTGGCCTCGTAATACGCATCCAGAGTTCCCACATCGCGCCAGTAAAGAGCACGCTGCTTGTTCTCATCCACAAAGTTGTAGGCGTCCACCTTGTAGCGCCCCAGCAGCTTGGGCAGGATGTCATGGCCGAAGTCGTGGTGCGAGTCGGGGGCCTCAGAGTCCCGGACCAGTTCCGGCAGGAGCACATCGGTATTGAAGAGATAGATGCCCATCGAGACGTCCACCATATCCGGGTTGAACGGGGAGCGGATCTCGGTTGTCTTGGGCTTCTCGATGAAGCCCACCACCTCACCGTTGGCGTTCACCTCCACAACCCCGAACTCGGAGACCTGACTCGGCTTCACCGGCAGCGTGGCGATGGTCACGTCGGCGCCAGAGTCGATGTGCTGCTTCTGCATCAGCGCATAGTTCATCTTGTAGATGTGGTCGCCGGAGAGGATCAGAACATAACGAGGCTCTTCGGATCCAATCGAATAGATGTTCTGAAAGACGGCGTCGGCGGTTCCCTGGTACCAACTCTTGGAGACTCGCTGCATCGGCGGCAGAATCTCAATGAACTCGCCCAGTTCGCTGGCCACCACGGCTCCCCAGCCCTCGCGAATATGGCGATTGAGCGAGAGCGCCTTGTACTGGGTAAGAATGTAAACCTGACGAAGATCGGAGTTGATGCAGTTGGAAAGGGTGATGTCGATGATCCGGTACTGCCCGGCGAACGGAACCGCGGGCTTGGCGCGATCGCGAGTCAGGGGAAAAAGCCGCTCTCCGGCGCCACCGGCAAGCAATACACCCAACATATCTCTCATATTCAGACTCCTCCCACGGCCAAACGATTCAGCATCGCCTGCACTCCGTTCGGATGCATATCGTGGCATCCATGAAGCCTGAGAGTATCAGCGAGGAGAAATCCTTGACAAATCGAAGCGAGCAGCTCAAGCGACTATCGATCAGAGTGAGGGAGTCCGGTCTTCACCACCATCTCCCGGCAGCGGACTCGCCTCATCCGTCGAGATACGCAGAGATCTCAGAAAGGTGCGGTCGCTGCGGGTAAAGGGGCCGCTCTCGGTCTCGCCCTCTTCTTCAACAGAAGCCGGTTCAGGATCGCTCTCCACCTCGTTCAGACCGATGGTGGCCTCGAGCATCAGCAGCACATCAAAGCCCTGCTCGCGAATCTCGCGGACGACACCTGAGATCTGATCAGACTCGCTGACCGACTCATGAATCGCCTCACCTAGCTTTTGGATAAGATCTTTTACCTGCTGGTTCAATGCCACCTCCCCGTCGCCGGAAAACACGCCATCGATCGAGAGCTGTTTCCCTTTACTGCAATGTGCTGGAATGCCCATCCCACGCATTGGGTATTCCCTGCCAGATGCGATTTTTTGGAGGGAACGGCAGTTGCGGGTAGTCTTCTTCTCTACCTTCAAGAGTACCCCGATGATGCTGTGGAAGCCAAGTGCGTGGCCGCTTCAGAATCAGGAAAGATTACCGCCATCGCTGCTCGGGCAGGCTACTCCATCTCCCGGGAATCCAGCCAGCTTCCACGCAGCTTTCCAGCTTCCGCATGCGGAGCCAGGCCTCGCCTTCCCTGAGCGTCTCCGCCACAGCCCGCGCCGTGGCGGGCCCTCACCGCGGGGCGCCTCCCACCGGAGATGTCGCTAGACAAAGGTCGCGTCTTCCGCAGCGCCCTCATCCAGGTAATAGGCGGGCTCGTGAATCGTCTGCAACTTCTTGCTCCACACCAGGAACCCCGCTGCCGCCGCCGCTGCGCCACCGATAAACCAGATCAGCTTCTTCATCCCTGAACCGCTTCCTTTCCCCTTGCTCTCCTCAAACTCTATCAAACACAACCTGCCGCTCTTGTGATTTGACGCATGAGCTTTTGCAGATCTCCTCACAGCTTGCGCCGCCACCAAAATTATCGGCAGTGGGAGCCGAAACTCCACTTCCCTTACACTGGTAGCGTTATGGACAGGGTCCGATTCGGTCGCGCACTGGGCTACGGCGCTCGCCACGCGGCGAAGACGCTGCTCCAGGCCGCTGACGCTGCTCGAGCGCCCGCACCCTCACCTGCCGCGCCAGCCAACTCCACGCCGAACGCCCCCACACCCCCTGCCCAACCTCAAACCACCTCCCCGGCCCGGCCGCCGCTCAAACCCTCAGTACGTCCATCCTCGGGCGGAGCCAAACGCCTGGGACGTTCCCTCTGGTCGCCGCTGGCGAAGTTCTCCAGCATCGTATGGCTGCAGGTCACCGGTGTCCTCTTCGCCTTTATGGCGGTCTTCCTGTTCCAGGGAGTATGGCAGCAGCGCTCCGCCCGGCTGCTGCCTCCGGGCTCGCACCCTGCACAGAAGTTCTACCTGCTCTGCGCTGCGACTCTGGCCTTTGCTTACTTTGCCGTAAGCAACTTTGTCCGCGCCGCCCGCAAAGACCGTCGCTGAGCTTCGCCCCCGCCCTGGCCTCGCGCTGCCTTGAAGCGTGCCTGTGCCCAGTCCACGGGTTTACCCAACCCCTGCGGTACCTGCCCCATGCTGCCACAGAGTCTCCCGGAGTGTTGCAAGGCGCAACGTCCGGGTGCATCCGGGGGAATCAAATCCATAACGCTCCCTGAACCCCTCCTCATCCCTGTATCGGGATCGGCGTGAACCGCCTCCTCTACCTCACGCTCTCCGTAAAACCATCAAAAAAAGCTGCTTGATAGCGCCCTCCGAAGGCCAACCTCCCTCAGTCCGCCCCGGACGGACCCCTTCGTCACCCCGCAGCCGGCGCAGGCGTGCCCCCAACCGCCTGACTCACCCTCCCTAACCGTACCGTTCGGTCCTCAGCCATGTAATTCCCACGGCCATAGCTGCCGATGACTACCAATACCAAAGTGCCCTCTTTAGTAATCATGAGTAACCTCTGGAAGGAAGAGTCCCGCAAGCGTCCTGGGTTCAGGGACGGCCGCATCGTGCGGTCGCGCCTGGTTATGGCGTCGCCCCTGGCGCTGCTTTTGGCCTTTGCCCCCGCCCGGGCACAATCCAGCTACGCGCAGGTCAGCTGTCCTGCGGGTGAGACCACGACCATCAGCGGCACCGTCTATGATCCAGCCGGAATCAACCCCCTCCCCAACATTCTCGTCTACGTTCCAGGGGCCGCCGTCCAACCCTTCACCGACGGAGTGAACACCTCGGATCCAGTGCAGGACAGCTACACCAGCCTGGTGAGCGGCTCGCCGATGGTACAAACCACGACCGGAATCAACGGCTCCTTCACCCTCTCCGACGTACCGGCCGGAACCAACGTTCCGCTGGTGATTCAATCCGGCCGCTGGCGGCGTCAGTTGGTCATCGCCCAGGTCGCCGAATGCGTCAGCACAGCCCTCTACTCCGCGCCGGCCAGCCCACCCTCAACGACCACCGTCGGGGCCACGGAGACCGAACCGTCCGGTCTCAGCTCCAGCAACGTAACTCAGGGTGGAAGCTCGTCACTGACCGACTACGGCGAGCAAACCACCGTTCGCTTTGCGCGCAATCAGGAGGAGGGCGACATCCCGCACATCGCCCTGGTGACCGGCGCGGTAGACGCTCTCGAGTGCACCCTGCGCAAGGCGGGCATCAGCGACTCCGAGTTCACGGACCTGAGCGTAGGCATCAACAGCACCAGCTCCGATCCCTCCGCCGGACCAACCGGGCGCGTCAATCTCTACAACGGCATCGGCAACTCGGGCGTCTCAGCGCCAAGCTACTACACGTCTTCGCAAGCGGTCACCCCGACGCACACAGAGAGTGTTCTGATGGGCTCTGGAAGCGAAACCTCGCTTGCCACTACCGCCGACCTCTTCGCGAACACCTACAACGTACTCATGCTGCCCTGTCAGGGTGATGACAACAACTACACGAACCTTCAGGGAGAGACCAACGCCGCCTGGTTCATCAACTCGGGCGGGCGGATCTTCGCCACACACCATAGCGCCTTCTACATCGACAACCCGAACGGCGAGACTTCCAGCCAGGACAGCGTGGTCTATGACACCGCTCTGGCTGCCGACAACTGGAATAACAGCAACTCCGGCCCGCTTCAAGACACCCCAAGCATCTCCGCGACCATCAATCAGGGCTTTCCTGACGGCGCTACCCTGGCCGCCTGGCTCCAGGACCTGGGAGCCACCACCACGCAGGGATCGCTTACCCTCGACTACGACTGGAACAACCAGTCCGGTGTGGACTCGGCATATAAAACCCTCTCCTGGGCAACGGACACCGACAACGGCGACGTCATGCAACTCTCGTTCTACGCCCCGGTTTGCTCGGACGCCGGTTGTTCCCAGTTCGGCCAGGTGATGTACAACGAGTACCACGTCGACAACGCCTCGGAGAACGCCTCGACGGTCTTTCCGAATGAGTGTGTTGATGACTCCGGTTCGAGCCGCGCCAAGAGCAGCGCGATGAGCCCGCAGGAGATGATGCTCGAGTACAGCCTCTTCAACATGATGAGCTTCGCTGTGCCCACGCTGACCCCGCCCACCCTCAGCATCACGGCCAGCCCTTCGACCACCTTCACCGACGGCGAGAGCAGCGGATCGCTCACCTTCTCGGTGACCAACCCCAACAACACCTCGATCACCACCTACCCCACGGTGACGCTGAACATCTCGCTGCCCAGCGGCATGAGCGCGGTTTCCATGATCGACCCCAACGGAGGCTGGAGCTGCAGTGTGGCGACGCTGGGCTGCACCCTGATGCACCCGATCGACGCGGGAGCGACGGACTCCGTAACGGTCGCCGTGACGGTCTCAGCCGATGCGCCGGCCACCAACACCGCCGTCGTCTCCGCCACGGCCTCCAGCAGCGCCTTCTCCAGCAGCGCCACGCAGAATCTCATCATCAGCACCGTCGCGGCTCCGCCCAACACGGTCACTGGTCCCACGATGACCACCCTCCCCAACACCCCGGTCGGCTCAACCAACTCCGGCACGGTCACCTTCGGCGTCAGCAGCGGAACCACCATCAGTAGCGTCGCAGTCGTCACCGAGGGGCTTCCCAACCTGGACTTTACCCTGGCCAGCGGCAACACCTGCGTCAGCTCCAGCTCATATTCTTCAGCCATCAACTGCACGGTCACCGTCAACTTTTCTCCCAGGGCTCCCGGCCTGCGCCTGGGCGCGGTAGAGATCTTCGGCAGCAGCGGCGCGCTGCTGGACACGGCGTACATCAGTGGCATCGGCATGGGCGCGGAGGCTGCGCTGGAGCCAGGCACGCTCTCCACTCTTCTGAGCAGCGGGCTGAGCGCCCCCGGCGACCTCACCGCCGATGTGCTCGGCAACCTCTACATTGCCTCCAGCGGAAACAGCCAGATCGTCGAACTGGCGCAGGGCGTCAACACAGCAACCCTCTTCGCCGGAGGAGGCTCCATCTGCTCGAACAGCAGTGACAGCATCGGCGATGGCTGCTCGCCTACCCACGCCACGCTCAACTCCCCCCAGGGCGTCACCCTGGATGGCGCCGGCAACCTCTACATCGCCGACCAGGGGGACGACGTGCTGCGCGAAGTTTCAGCGGTCACCGGCATCATCTCCACCGTGGCGGGCACACCAGGCGCCTCCAGCAGCTCCGGGGATGGCGGTCCGGCGACCGGCGCAACCTTCGAGAAGCTGGACGCGGTCGCGGTGGATGGATCAGGCAACCTCTATGCTGCGGACGCCGGCGCTTGCGTGGTTCGTGAGATCACCGCGGCGGACAAGGAGATCAACACCATCGCCGGGACCGGCGTCTGCGGATACACCGCCACCAGCGGTGTCGCCACAAGCATGCGCATCGGCGCACCCTCTGCCCTGGCGCTGGACTCCAGCGGCAACCTCTATATCACCGATAGCAGCAACCTTGTGGTCTGGAAGCTCACGCTCTCCTCCGGCGCCCTGACGGTGACCGCCGGAACCCCCGGCCAGGCTGCGTCCAGCACCGGCGACGGCGGGCCTGCGACCAGCGCCACCTTCACCCTGCCCGCCGGCGTCGCCGTCGACGCCGCCGGGGACCTCTATATCCTGGACAACAACGCAGCCGCAACCCGCCTGCGCATGGTCTCACCCTCCACCGGCATCATCACCACCATCGCCGGTGGCGGCAACCAGAGTGGCAGCGGCATCCCAGCTACCCAGGCCGCACTCGCGCCCGGCGGCGGCGTGGCCCTCGACGCCGCCGGAGATCTCTACCTCACCGCAACCAGCGCAGGCAGTCTCGAAGAGATTACTTCGACGGCGGCAACCATGCCCTTCCCCACACCCACTCCCGTCGGCTCCACCGACACCACCGACGGCGTTGACGGCTTTGAAGCCGTCACCCTGACCAACATCGGCAACCAGGACCTGACCGCCGTGACGCCGGGAATCGCCGCCAGCGACAGCACGGACTTCGTCCAGCAGACCGGAGCGAGCTCCGCCTGCGCGCCCACCTTCTCACTCGGCTTCGGTCGGGGCTGCTCGCTCGGCTATGAGTTTGCGCCACAGACGTTCGGCTCCCTCAGCAACACCGTCACCCTGACAGATAACTCCTATCAGGCAGCGTTGAATCAGCAGACGGCCGGTCAGCAGACGGCCCTGTTCAGCGGCACCTCCAGCGGAAACAGCACCGCCACCACGGTCAACTCCGCGCAGACTGTCTATAACCCGACCGCGCAATCCGTGACACTCTCGGCGGCGGTAACGGATACCACCAACAGCGGCACAACGGTCAGCAGTGGAACCATCACCTTCACGGTGTACAGCGGAACCACCCTCATCGGCTCGGCCGTGGGGAACATCGCCGTGAACAACGGCACGGCCAGCGCAAACTACAGCCTTCCTGCCGGCACAGCGGCGGGAACCTACACGCTGACTGCGGCCTACAGCGGGGCTACGGACTTCACCGCAAGCACTTCAACCGGTGGAACGCTGACCGTCAACCCGGCGTCCGGCACACTCGCCATCACCGGCCCAGCATCGGGCTTCTACGGTAGTTCGGCCACCGTCACCTTCTCCGGAAGCTACTCTGGCACACCAACGCTGAAGGGCTCAACGGCCGGCGTCTGCACGGTGAACGGCGCCACGGTGACCTACACCGGTGTGGGAACCTGCACGCTCACAGCCAGCACCTCTGCGGGCAACTACGGGGCCGTCACCAGCTCGCCGTACAGCATCAGCGTGAGCGCTGCGACGCCAACGCTCACCTTGTCCCCCGCCAACCCCGCATCCATTAACTACGGATCGTCCACCACACTGTCGGTGATCGTGACCTATCCCGGAGGCTCCCCGCCAACCGGCGTCGTAACCCTGAGCGCCGGAGGAATCTCCGCGTCTGCGACCTGTAGCGGCGCATCGGGAACCTCCATGACCTGCACCGCCTCGGTTCCCACATCGACCCTGGCGGCGTCGACCACCCCCTACACGGTGAGCGCCTCCATTGCGGCTGCGGGCAACTATGGAGCGGCCACTTCGGCCAACAGCAGTCTCACCGTGAACCAGGCCACCGCGACCGTGACCCTCGGCAGCTCCACGCAGACCTACACGGGCGCCCCCATCTCCGCCACAGCAACCACCAGCCCCGGCAGTCTGCCCGTCACCCTCACCTACACCGGCACCAGCGGCACCAGCTACCCTGCTTCATCCACGCCACCCACCAACGCCGGAACCTACACCATCACCGCAACCGTAAACAGCACCAACTACACCGGCACGGCCACCAGCGTGATGACCATCGCCAAGGCGACCCCTGCAATCCTCTGGACCACTCCATCTCCCATCGCCTACGGCACCGCTTTGACCGGCGCCCAGCTTGACGCCTCCGCCACCTTCAACAACGCCGCCGTTGCCGGAACCTTCCTCTACTCCCCGGCTGCGGGAGCCGTGCTCTCCACCGGCCAGCAGACACTCAACGTCAGCTTTACCCCCGCCAACACCACAGACTTCAACCCCGCCACTGCTTCCACCACCCTCA
>JAJZDM010000022.1 GCA_021806005.1 Acidobacteriota bacterium
GGCGGAGGTCATTTGGTCTCCCCCCCGGCCGGCTCGCCGCTGGCCGGAGCAGCGGCTGCTGCCGCTGCTTTTGCGGCTGCCGCCGCAGCTGCAGCCGCCGCGGCAAGCCTCTGCTTCTCTTTTTCCTTCTCCCGCTCCTGTGCCAGGGCGGCATCGACAGCCGCAGCCTCGATGGGGTGAATCTTGTTGTAATACTCGTTGGACTTGGCCAGCTTGTCCTTGTGGTGGAGCAGGCCGCCGAAACGATCGTCCGAGCTCAACTCGAACTCGACGTCCATCTTGATGGCATCGAAAGGGCAGACCTCGACGCAAATCTGGCAGCTCATGCAGACGGAGACGTCGATATCGAACCTTACGGGATAGAACTGCAGCTTGCCGACGGCATCAGGCTTCTTGTCTTTGCTCTTTTCGATGTAGATGCATTTGGGAGGGCACTCCTTCTCGCAGATCTGGCAAGAGACGCAGCGCAGGCCCTTCTCCCAGTCGTCGCCGTCATAGACCAGAAAGGGAAAGTCGCGGGTCCGCTCAATCTGTGGGATGCGCTCCTCAGGATACTGAACCGTAGTCAGGCGCTCTTTATTGACATAGCTTCCGAAGAAGTTGCGCGCCGTCTCGGCAAGGCCTTTGATGATTCCTTCCCCTAGCACAGGCACCCCTCCACACTCTTTGAAGTCTTCATCCGATGGGACAACTCACCAGCCCAACAGCAGCGATCCAGGATGGCTGCGAAGCTTTGCATCTTCAAACTCAACGGTCTACCTCACCCAAAACGATATCCACGCTACCCAGGATGATGACGATGTCAGATACATTCTGACCCAGGCACATCTCTTCGAGCAGGGTCAGGTTGATGAGGCTGGGCGGGCGCACCCGGTAGCGGTAGGGATTCGGTCCGCCTTCGCTGATCAGGTAAAAGCCCAGTTCGCCCTTGGGAGCCTCGATCCGTCCATAGGCCTCCCCGGCCTTGGGCCGGAAGTTGCGAAGCTTGGTATTTGGATCCACGATGGGGCCGGCGGGCAGATCGCGCATCGCCTGTTTGAGGATCTCGATGGACTCACGCATCTCCAGCAGGCGCATCATGTAGCGATCGTAGACATCGCCGTGCTCTCCAAGGGGAACCCGGAAGGAGAAGCGGTCATAGATGCTGTACTTGTCGACCTTGCGCAGGTCGTAGTTGACCCCCGAGGCTCTGGCCATCGGGCCACTGATGCCAGCGGCGATGGCCTGCTGGCGGGTGACGATGCCGACGCCCTGCGTGCGCGCCATCAGGATCTCGTTGGTCCGGAGCAGGCGCTCGAACTCGTCCAGGAAGCGCGGGAACCCATCAACAACCTTCCGGGCCTGTTCCATCCAGCCATCGGGAAGATCGCAGC
The DNA here is from genome assembly GCA_021806005.1 of Acidobacteriota bacterium. Classification (GTDB taxonomy): domain Bacteria; phylum Acidobacteriota; class Terriglobia; order Terriglobales; family Acidobacteriaceae; genus Granulicella. The sequence goes on from JAJZDM010000022.1 coordinate 1,374, forward strand.
GGCAACCGCCGAAGCGCATGTAGTTGCACATCATGCGGGCGCCGGTGAGGGCTTCAAAGAGATCCAGAACCTTCTCCCGCTCGCGGAAGGCGTACATGAGAGGGGTTCCGCTGGCGCCCATATCCTGCAGGAGGAAGCCGATCAAGCCGGCGTGATTTTGTAGCCGAGTGAGTTCGCCGGTGATGACGCGGAGGTACTCGGCGCGTTCCGGCACCGAAATGCCTGCCAGTTGCTCCACGGCGAGCGCATAGGCCCAGTTATTGGTGATGGAGCAGATGTAATCGAGGCGATCGGTGTAGGGCATGGAGCCCAGATAGGTCTCGTTCTCGGCGATCTTCTCGTGATTGCGGTGCAGATAGCCAAAGACCGGCTTGAGTTTGACGACCCGTTCCCCATCCAGCACGATGTTCATGCGGAAGACGCCGTGTGTGGAAGGATGATGGGGGCCCATGGAGATCTCGAGCAGATCGCCATGGAGATGATCGTTGGCCGGTTTGGAGATCGTGTCGATGGAGGCTTCGGTCAGAACGCTCATCTTGCTCCCTCTGCTTCGGAAGGTTCTCCCTGCGCCGCATAGTGGGCCTGGGTTCGCTTCAGCACCTCATCATGGGCGGTGGGTTCATACTCGTAGTCATCGGGATCGACGTAGTCCTTGCGCATGGGGAAGTCAGTAAAGCTGTCCCACATCAGCAGGCGGCGCAGGTCGGGATGGCCGTCAAAGAGAACGCCGAAGAGGTCATAGACCTCGCGCTCCTGAAAATCCGCGCTGCGCCAGACCGGAGTGAGGGATGGAAGGTGAACCCGCTCTGCGCGGTCCTCGGTGCGCATGCGCAGCACCAGTGGGCCCTGGCGATCCTCCAGCGAAAAGAGATGGTAGACCACCTCCAGATAGTTGCCGGTGGTGGTCTTGATTACCTCTTCAACATCTTTCTCCACGCCATCGACGAGTTTTTTCGTCTTCTGTTTGGTGGAGATCTCCTTGAGGGGCCAATCCACGCCGGTGACATTGGAGCAGTAGTCGAAGCGCGGGCTGGCACCATCACGAAGAAAGCTGGCTACGGTGAGGGCGTGCTCTTTATCCACCAGCAGCGAATGCTGGCCGGAGGGGCTCCCGTTGGGGAGGATCTCCAGCGAGCAGCCGGGAACGTTTGCTTCGATTTGGGATTTAATCTCTTCCAGATTCATTCTTGCCTGCATTCGAGATGTTGACCAGCGGAACCTGCCAGATGGCGTCGTTCCGTGTGGGGGTGAGATCGTGCTCGCTGCACTCTGGCACGGTGAACTCGCTGGGCAGTTCTGCCTGGAGGTGGCGGGGGCGATCGGGTCCGGTGAGCTGCTGCTCGTCAATCTTGCGCTGCAACATCAAAAACGCGTCCAGCAGGGCCTCTGGACGCGGGGGGCAGCCGGGAATGTAGACATCGACAGGGATGTAGCGGTCGATGCCCTTGAGCACGTTGTAGCCCTGCTTGAAGGGCCCGCCGGAGATGGCGCATGCTCCCATGGAGATGACGTACTTGGGCTCAGCCATCTGGTTGTAGAGCCGCACCACCTGCGGGGCCATCTTCTTGGTGACGGTTCCAGCGACGATCATAAGATCGGCCTGACGTGGCGAGGGGCGGAAGACCTCCGCCCCGAAGCGAGCCAGATCATAGCGCGCCATAGTGGTTGCGATCATCTCAATGGCACAACAGGCGAGGCCGAAGTTGAGCGGCCAGATGGAGCTCTTGCGGCCCCAGTTGTAGAGCTCCTGCAGAGTGGTGGCGACTACGCCCTGGCGCCGCAACTCATTCTTTAGCTGTTCATCCATGCCCTGGAACCTTCTGAAGTGAGTGTTCGATCGGTTTTGCAGCGCCAAGCCGACGCAGCTTGCAGTTTATTTTGACTAGTCGCATTGCCGGCCCGATGGCCGGTGGATGCCGGCCTGGTACTGGCCGCAGGTCAACTCCAGGAGAGCACGTTCTTCTGGCAGGCCCAGACGAGCCCTTCCACCAGAAGGATCAGAAACACCAACATGGAGATGGACTGAGCCATGGTGAAGCCGCCAAACGCAACGGCGAACGGCAGCAGGAAGACAGCCTCCACGTCAAAGATGAGAAAGATGATGGCGTAGATGTAGTAGCCGGGCTTGAACTTGATCCAGGCATCTCCGTTGGACTCCAGGCCGCACTCGTAGATCGCGTTTTTGGTGGGACCTGATTTTTGCGGAGAGAACTTTTTGGCCCATACCCAAGCCAGAGCCAAAGGTCCGATGGCAAAACCGGCGCCAGCAATCAACAGCACGATGACGGGAAGGTACATGTGATTCGTCATAGCTCACTTCAACTTTATCAGAGCCTTCGCAAAACAGTGTGACATTGATCACAACAAGACATCTTGCTGCCCTTGAGAATGGTAGCTAAGAAACGGGGGTTACGTTGAATTCAGAACATTTAGAGATTGTTGACGGGAATCAGGCAGTGGCCGAAGTGGCTTACCGACTGGCGCAGGTGATCTCCATCTACCCGATCACGCCTTCCTCCACCATGGCGGAGTGGGCCGATCAGTGGAGGGAGCAAGGCCGCAGAAATCTCTGGGGACAAGTTCCGCTGATCGCCGAGATGCAGAGTGAAGGTGGGGCAGCGGGCGCGATGCATGGCGCTCTGCAGGCCGGGTCCCTGAGCACGACGTTCACAGCCTCCCAGGGATTGCTGTTGATGATCCCCAATCTGTTCAAGATCGCCGGAGAGCTTACGGCGAACGTGATTCATGTAACGGCGCGATCCCTGGCCACGCATGCACTTTCGATCTTTGGCGACCACTCGGACGTGATGGCGTGCCGCTCGACGGGGTACGCGATGCTGGCCTCCGACTCGGTGCAGGAGGCGGGGGATCTTGCGCTGATTGCGCATCTGTCCACGATTGAGGCGCGGGTTCCGTTTCTGCACTTCTTTGACGGCTTCCGCACATCGCATGAGATCAACAAGGTCTTTGGCATCAGCGATGAGACGATCCGTGCGCTGCTGGACGAGAAGCTGGTGGATGCTCACCGGGCGCGGGCTCTGAGTCCGGATCGTCCGATTCTGCGCGGGACGGCGCAGAATCCTGATGTTTTCTTCCAGGCCCGTGAGGCATCGAACGCCTTCTATCTGGCCTGTCCGGAGATCGTACAGAGAAGGATGGACGACTTCGCCCGGCTGACGGGCCGATCCTACCATCTATTCGATTATCTTGGGGACCCCGAGGCGGATCGGGTGATTGTGATGATGGGCTCTGGAGCGGGCGCGGCCGAGGAGGCCATCCTTCATCTGAATGCGCGAGGAGAGAAGCTCGGTCTGCTGAAGGTTCGTCTATACCGTCCGTTTGCCACGGAGGCATTTCTGAAGGCGCTTCCCAGCACGGTCCGGGCGATTGCGGTGCTGGACCGGACCAAGGAGCCGGGCGCGATCGGTGAGCCGCTCTACCAGGACGTGGTGACGGCGATCGGCGAGAGCATGCAGGCTGCAAGTCCGCGCTTTGGGCGGATTCCAAAGGTGATCGGGGGCCGATATGGCCTCTCCTCCAAGGAGTTCACTCCGGCGATGGTGAAGGCGATCTTCGAGGAACTATGGAATCCGCAGCCGAAGAATCACTTCACGATCGGCATTCACGACGATGTGACGCACACCAGTCTGGAGTACGACCCGAGCTTCTGCACGGAGGATCCACGCACCTTCCGCGCGTTGTTCTACGGCCTTGGATCGGATGGTACGGTGGGTGCGAACAAGAACTCGATCAAGATTATCGGGCACGAGACGGCGAACGATGTTCAGGGCTACTTTGTCTATGACTCCAAGAAGTCGGGCTCGATGACCACCTCTCATCTGCGTTTCGGACCGGCTCCGATCCGGTCCACCTACCTGATCACGCAGGCGAACTTTGTGGCGTGCCACAGCTTTCCCTTTCTGGAGCGGATGGACATTCTCTCCGCAGCAGCTCCAGGCGCGGTGTTTCTGTTGAATGCACCCTATGGGCCGGACGAGGTGTGGGCACATCTACCGCGCAAGGTGCAGGAGACGATCCTGGAGCGGCGGCTGGATTTTTATGTGATCGACGCCTATCGCGTGGCGCGCGAGACAGGGATGGGAAGCCGCATCAACACCGTGATGCAGGTCTGCTTCTTTGCCATCAGTGGTGTTCTTCCGATTGCAGACGCGGTTGAGCAGATCAAGAAGGCGATTCTGGAGACCTACGGCAAGCGCGGCAATGTGGTGCAGAAGAACTATGCCGCGGTGGACGCGGCGCTGGCGCATCTGGGTCGAGTGAAGGTGCCGGAGAGGGTGACGGCGACGTTTGATGTTCTGCCTATCTTTCCGTCAGCAGCTCCGAAGTTTGTCTCAACGGTGCTGGGCGAGATGGCGGCAGGCCGCGGCGATCTGCTGCCGGTAAGCGCACTGCCCCCGGATGGAACCTTCCCGACGGCGACCACGCAGTGGGAGAAGCGGAATATTGCGCAGACGATCCCGGTATGGGATGAGGAGCTTTGCATTCAGTGCGGGAAGTGCGTTCTGGTATGTCCGCACGCCGCGATCCGCGCCAAGGTCTTTGACAGCGCTCTGCTGGCCGATGCTCCAGGGAGCTTCAAGACCGCGAAGCCGAAGTGGCGCGGGATGGAGGATAAGCTCTACAGCCTGCAGGTTGCGCCGGAGGACTGTACCGGGTGCCAGCTCTGCATGGAGACCTGTCCGGTGGTAAGCAAGGCGGAGCCCCAGAGCGACAAGGGTGAGGCGAGGCGCAAGGCGCTGAACATGGAGTTGCAGGAGCCCCTGCGGGTCTCGGAGGCTGAGAACTGGAGGTTCTTCGAGGGCCTCACCACGGTGAACCGCGCAGCACTGTCGCACAACCAGGTGAAGGATATTCAACTGCTGGAGCCTCTGTTTGAGTTCTCGGGCGCCTGTGCCGGTTGCGGAGAAACGCCTTATATCAAACTGCTGACGCAGTTGTTTGGCGACCGGTTGTATATCGCCAACGCCACGGGCTGTTCCTCGATCTATGGCGGCAGCCTGCCCACGACGCCGTACACGGTGAACTCCAGCGGACGAGGGCCCACGTGGTCCAACTCATTGTTTGAGGACAATGCGGAGTTTGGACTGGGAATTCGCCTGGCGCTGGACCAGCAGAAGGATCAGGCGGAGGCGCTTGTGCAGCAACTGGCGGCGACGATCGGGGAAGAGCTGGTGGAGGCGACGCTAAGCGCTGATCAGTCTGCGGAACCTGGGATTGAGCAGCAGAGAGAGCGGGTGAGGCAGATCCGCGATCGGCTTGCCGGAGTGGATACGCCGGAGGCGCGGCAGTTGCGGAGCCTGGCCGATTCGCTGGTGCGCAAGAGCGTATGGCTTGTGGGAGGGGACGGCTGGGCCTACGATATTGGCTTTGGAGGCGTGGACCATGTTCTTGGCTCGGGGAAGAACGTCAAGATCCTGGTGCTGGACACGGAGACGTACTCTAACACGGGCGGGCAGATGTCGAAGTCAACACCACGAGGGGCTGTAGCCAAGTTTGCTTCGGGAGGGAAGTTGACGGGGAAGAAGGACCTGGCGATGGAGGCGGTGAGCTACGGCTCAGTCTATGTGGCCAGGGTAGCCATGGGAGGCAGCGACGTACAGACGGTGAAGGCGTTCCAGGAGGCGGAAGCTTATGACGGGCCCGCTCTGATAATCGCCTACAGCCAATGTATCGCCCACGGCTTTGATCTTGCTCAGGGGATGGATCAGCAGAAGAATGCCGTGCTCTCGGGGTACTGGCCGCTGGTGCGTTATGACCCGAGGCTGCCGGAGCAGGGGAAGAATCCTTTCCAGCTTGACTCCAGGCCGCCCTCGATAGCTTTGAAGGATTACTGCTATAAAGAGGCGCGTTACACGATGCTTCAGCGCAGTCATCCGGAGGTTGCCGAGCAGCTTCTGGAAGAGGCGGAGGACGACGTGCAGCGGAAGTGGCGCCTGTACTCGGAGTATGCATCCGGGCACAGTGTGCTTCCCGGCAACGCTCCCTCCGCTGAGGCCGGCTCCGTTGCAGCGGCGGCAGCGCTGGCCGGGCCCAAAGGATGATAATCGCACCGCGAATCCCCGCTCCGGATCACCGCGAAGGCGGATCGAGGGATGGCCTCGTGAACCATCGCAAAAGTGGCGTGGAGCGGGGAGATTTGCTGGTTCGAAGGATTGAAAACAGAAGACGGATGGAACCGTTTCCCTTGCAGCACGACTTTTGAATATTGGGCATTTCCAACTACACCGAAACGTGCGTCATAGCAAACTATTGTGTCCAGGGCATACAATTCCGGTGGTATAAAACGAGCCGGTTGCTGCAACGGCTGCGGGAATAAAACGCGAGTTTTCCTGCCCCCTCGACAATCTGCAGAACTCTATCGGCGCACCAAGATGGAAGGATTTATCAATGTCTACCACTAATCTTGAAGTTGAGAGTCTGCCCGCCGCAGACTCGATTGTTCACCCTAAAAAACTGGTGAACGATTTCACCATCCAGGTCGCAACGGTGAACGGATCCGGATCGCAGTCTGCGAACGGCATTCTTCTCCGCAGCATCTTCCGCATGGGGGTGCCGGTCTCTGGAAAGAACCTTTTCCCGTCCAACATTGCGGGCCTGCCCACCTGGTTTCTGATCCGGGCCAACCGCGATGGCTGGGTGGCGCGCAAGAGCCATGTCGACCTGCTGATCGCCATGAACCCGGAGACGGTGCTGGACGATATTCGCAAGCTACCAGCGGGGGGTGCTGCGATCTATGACGAGATCTTCCCGATAGGGGATCGGCGGGCCGATGTTGTGTACTATCCGGTTCCGTTCGATCAACTGGTGGCGGCGACCGGCGCGGAGATGAAGGTTCGCAAGCTGATCAAGAACATGGTCTACGTGGGCGTGGCGGCGCAGCTACTCTCCATAGACATGAAGGGGCTTGAGAGCATCGTTCGCCAGCAGTTCGCCAAAAAGGTGGCGGTGGCGGACTTGAACTGGAAGGCGGTTCAACTGGGCTTCGACTATGCCGCGAGCAAGCTGACCAAGCAGGATGGTCTGGTTGTGGAGCCGATGAGCGCCACGCAGGGCAAGATCATCATTGACGGAAATGCGGCCTGCGCGATGGGTGCGATGTTCGCTGGCGTCACGGTGGTGAGCTGGTATCCGATTACGCCGTCCACGAGCGTGGTGGAAGACCTGATCAAGTACATGAAGAAGTATCGGGTGGAGAAGGACGGCAGGGCCACCTTTGCGATTGTGCAGGCCGAGGATGAACTGGCGGCGATCGGCATGGTGCTTGGGGCGGGATGGGCAGGAGCACGTTCGATGACGGCCACCTCCGGACCTGGAATCTCGCTGATGGCGGAGTTTGCGGGGCTGGGATACTTTGCCGAGATTCCTGGCGTGATCTTCGACGTGCAGCGCACGGGGCCTTCGACGGGGCTACCGACGCGTACGCAGCAGTGCGATATCGCCTTCATCTCCGGCCTTTCGCACGGAGACACCAAGCACGTGATGCTGCTTCCGGGCTCCGTGAAGGAGTGCTTCGAGCACGGCATTGAGGCTTTTGACCTTGCCGAGATGCTGCAGACTCCGGTCTTTGTGCTCACGGATCTGGACTTCGGCATGAACAACTGGATGTCCGAACCGTTCGAGTATCCAGAGAACCCGATCAACCGGGGGAAGGTGCTGAACGCGAAGCAGTTGGAGGAACTTGGCGAGTTTGCCCGCTATAAGGACGTTGACGGCGATGGCATTCCGTATCGGACGCTGCCGGGGACGAATCATCCCAAGGCGGCCTACTTTACGCGTGGCACGGGCAAGAATGAGAAGGCGCTCTACTCCGAGAGGCCCGAGGACTATGCGTATAACATGGAGCGCCTGGCCCGCAAGTTCGAGACTGCCAAGACATTGGTTCCCAAGCCGGTGCTGAACGGCACGGGCAAGGAGAAGATCGGGATTATCGCATTTGGCAGCAGCGATCCGGCGGTGATGGAGAGCCGGGACCAGCTACGGCGCGAGGCCAGGATCGAAACCGATTACCTGCGCCTGCGGGCTTATCCATTTACGCAGGAGGTGAGTGACTTTGTGGCTCGCCACGAGACCATCTACGTGGTGGAACAGAACCGCGATGGCCAGATGCTGAACCTGCTGAAGACGGATCTGGATGCATCCGAGGCTACCAAACTGCACTCGGTTACCTATTTTGCCGGCCTGCCGCTGGAAGCGCGCGTCGTTACCGAGGCCATTACCACCTATGAAGGAGCAAGGAAGTAAACATGGCGACCTCACCAGTTTCATCCACACCCACGCGGACCAATCAGATTGGCCTCGAGATTCTGGACTACCGGGGCAGCAAGTCAACGCTTTGCGCCGGATGCGGCCATAATGCCATTTCGGAGCGGCTGGTCGAAGCCTTTTACGAGATGGGCGTTGCGCCGGAGCAGGTGATGAAGATGAGCGGCATCGGCTGCTCCTCCAAGTCGCCGGCGTACTTCATGTCTCGTTCCTTCAGCTTCAACTCTGTGCACGGACGCATGCCGTCGGTAGCTACGGGAGCACTGCTGGCCAACAAGACGATGCGGTCGATTGGCATCAGCGGAGACGGAGACACGGCCTCGATCGGACTTGGGCAGTTCATGCACTTGCTGCGCCGCAACCTGCCCATCATCTACGTTGTCGAGGACAACGGGGTGTATGGGCTTACCAAGGGCCAGTTCTCGGCTACGGCGGATATCGGCTCAAAGCTGAAGACCGGCGTGGTGAATGATATGCAGCCGATTGACATCTGTGCGCTGGCGATCCAGATGGGCGCAACCTTTGTGGGCCGGTCGTTCTCCGGTGACAAGAAGCAGCTCTCGACGATGCTGAAGGCGGCGATTGCGCACAAGGGAACCGTTCTGCTGGACATCATCTCCCCTTGTGTCACCTTCAACGACCACGAAGGCTCCACGAAGAGCTACAAGTACATGAAGGAGCACGATGAGGCGGTGAACGAAACCGGCTTTATCGCTCCATTTGAAGACATCACGGTGGAGTACGATTCCAACACCACGGTGGATGTACAACTGCATGATGGTTCACATCTGCGTCTGCGCAAGCTGCATGAGGATTATGCGCCGACCAACAAGACGGGCGCGATCAGCATGCTGACGGAGTCTCATGACAAGGGAGAGGTGCTGACCGGGGTCTTCTATGTGAATCCGGAGGGCATGGATTTTGTCACGCGGCTGAACATGATCGACGAGCCGCTGGCGATCGCACCCGAGGCTCGGGTGCGTCCCGGACGTGAGGTTCTCGCCGGGCTGATGCAGGAACTCGCGTAGCTTACCGCGCAGCGAAGACAGCGAATGGCCCTGGCCGGGTTCGGCCAGGGCCATTTGTCCCCAGGGCCATTTGTCCATGGATGGGTTCTGAAGGTCCGGGCAACGTGAGAGTTCGGCACGGAGACTCAGGACGTGGCGTGGAAGCGAAGCGGCGAGAAGGCGGAGAGATCCACGGCCGGGGACCTGCCCTCGAGCAGGTCTGCCATGACCACGGCGGTGGCGGGAGCGAGGAGAATTCCGTTACGGTAGTGTCCTGTGGCAACGAATCGTCCCGATTGCAGGCCTGATCCGAGCATGGGCAGCAGGTCGGGTGTAGCCGGGCGAAGCCCGGCCCAGGACTCGACGGTTGGAGCGTCATCGATGGAGCCCAGAGAGGGAATCAACGCCGCGGCCAAGGAGCGCAGTCCGTCCAGGTCGTGCTGGTTCACGGCGGTGTCAAAGCCGGCCTCTTCGACGGTGGCGCCGATGACCGCGGTGCCCGCCTGAGGGCCGTGGGTGCGGGGAACAATATAGATTCGCTCGCTGCGATGGACCTCCTGGAGGGGGTGCGAGGGAGAGATGCGAACGCGCAGCATCTGCCCCTTGCGGGGCGATACAGAGAGCGACTCCCCCTCAAGAAGGAGTGAGGTTTCAGATGTCCAGGCTCCGGTTGCATAGAGGATGGCCCTGGCTGCGAGGGAAGAGCCGTCTTCCAGCCGAAGACGGTTGCCGGACGCATCGGTCTGGATGCTGGTAACGCGCGTGCTCTCCAAGAGTTGGATAGGGGTGGAACCGATGGCAGCCAGTAGCGCAACGGCGAGCTGCCGAGGGTCGATGGAGTGCTCGCTGAGACGAAGCGCCGGGCCCCCGGCGATGTACTGCAGCGTGGTCTCCGTCTGGAAGGGTACCTGGAGTCCGGAGAGCTGTTCGATGCGTCGCAGAAACCCGGGGTAGCGCTCAATGCTGAGATGGGAGAGATCGCGAAGACTCTCATGGTTACAAGGGTCGTCAGCGGCCAGCATGCCGGCAGCCGCGGTGGAGGCGGAGGCCAGACTCCGGCCACATTCGATGACGGTGACCGATGCTCCGCGATCGGCCAACTCGAGGGCGGTTGCAAGGCCAATCAGACCGGCGCCAAGGATCACAACATCACGGGCGCTGCTCAAGACGGTACGGGAGGTCTGAAGGTTCATATGTTCCTATAAGATGCGGAAGCCGGCAAGGAGGGAGATATATCGATCTGCGATGTATGAAGATGGGTACCCGCGGGCAACACACCTGCCTGATCTGCATCTTATGTTGCAACGCGGTGCAGAGCAACAAGCTGTCAAAGTCAAATTGGAGGCGGAGGATTACAGCATGAGTCTTTTGGATGACAAGGAAGAAGGTACAACACAAGCGGAGCAGTATGGGGCGCATAAGCCGCCAAGCTGGCCCGCGGGGGCCGCGATTGGGGCTCTCCTGCTGGCAATCGGAGGCATCGCCTGGAGCTACTCTTTGCAGGGTCGTCTCGCCGACACAGAGTCAAAGCTGGCCTCTGCCGTTCAGCAGAATACTGCACTCTCACAGAAGATCGAAGACACCAACGAGCGCATGAAGGCGCAGGGGGATGCCCTGGCGCAGAGTGTGGGCCTTACCCAGCAACAACTGCAGGACAAGTCCAACGAACTGGTTGCTGAGCAGCGCAGAGACCAGATCCGGACGGCTCGGCTGGCGCGGGAGCAAAAGGCGACGGAGGCCCAGGTCGGCGCAGTAAAGAGTGATGTCTCCGGCGTGAAGACCGACGTGGGAGGCGTGAAGACCGATGTGGCCAACACCCAGGCGGACCTGGCCGCGACCAAGACCCAACTGACGCGGGCGATAGGCGATGCCGGCGTGATGAGCGGCCTGATTGCGAAGAACCATTCAGAGCTTGTCCAGTTGGAGCACCAGGGCGATCGCAACTACTACGAGTTCACCCTGGACAAGGGTGCGCCGGCGAAGAATGTTGGCACGATCAAGGTCAGGCTGAGGAAGGTGGACTCGAAGCGCTCCAAGTTCACCCTCATCGTCAGTTCGGATGATCGGAACATTGAGAAGAAGGACCGGAATATCGATGAGCCCATCCAGTTTTACTCCGGCAAGACGCCACAGCTCTTCGAGATTGTGGTGAACGACATGACCAAGAAGACGGTCACCGGCTATCTGAGCACTCCCAAGAGCGCACCGTCACCGATCTCGGTTCCATAGGGATCTGGCTGGAGTGAACGGTGGGGCTGCACAGCGTCTCTGTGCAGCCCCAGCGACGTTTGGGGAGGGGAAGATCTTGTCAGCGCAGGCTGACGGTGATGGGCTCGGTCTGGTGAAGGAACAACAGATTGAGGCTGGCAGATTTTTTTGCCTGCCAGTCCTTGAGGGAGGTTCGAGGGAACAGGAGGGTCAGGGTTCCAGAGCGCGTCGTCCCGGGAGGTATCGCTTGCTCGAGGGCGAGGGGCGGCGCCTGGGGAGTGCTGACCAGGGGGAGAATCCGGGGAAAGATCTCCTCCAGCCGCGGCAGATCGGATGGAGCGATCACCGTTGCCTCCAGGGTTGTTCCATCGTCGGCGATCATGGTGGCGGAGGTGCTATCCAGGAAGATGGGAAGACGCAGCTTGTTGGTGATCGCCAGGGTAGCGACAGCGTAGACGTCATCTTCAGACTCTGGAGCCAGGCCGAGGATATGAACGGCCCTGCGCGGCGGCAACATCTGCGTGTGAGGTGCAAAGACCTCCATTTTCTGCAGGCTGACCTCGGGGGTTTTACGTGGATTCAAAGAAAGGACTGCAACGCCGATGGCCGCCATGATGGCGGTGGCGATGAGCAGCCTGGGGAGTAGCCGATTTCCGTCTCCGGGATGGGCAGGATGGAGCTTCGATAGGAGCATGCTCTCCTCAGGATAGAGGAAGTGTGCTGCTGGTGTGATGCGGAGGCTCGAGTTCAGTGAGTGGCTGTAAGTGAAGGAGAGCGCCGCTGCAGGGCGGCTTTGGGCTGGCTCTGCAGGGAGAGGAGAGATCGAAGAGATCCTGAAGTTACTCCTGGTTTTTTGCTGCGTACAGAGGAGCGGAGGGGGTTCTGCGCAGAGCCGCCAGGAACTGGTGGACGGGAAGCGTATTGAGGACGTCCGCGGCTTGAAGCCAGGCGCGGCGGAGCTGGACGATGCCGTAAGCCAGATGGTCGAGTTGTGCGGTGGTGTGGGCATCGGTATTGACGACGATCCGGCAACCGAGCTGCCGGGCCAGACGGAGGTTCAGGTCGTTGAGGTCCGCCCTCGCCGGCTGGGCGTTGTGCTCGACGGCGACGCCTGCCCGTGCACAGGCCTGCAGCACTGGGGTGAGTTGGAGCTTGTAGGGCTCACGCTCTAGAACCTTTCGCCCGGTGGGATGGCCCAGAATGTGAACGTACGGACTGTGCACCGCCCGAAGGATCCTTGCGGTCATCTCCTCTTCGGTCTGGTTGAAGCCGGAGTGAACGCTGGCGACGACGATATCCAGCCCGGCGAGTGTCTCGTCGGAGAGATCGAGTGTGCCGTCCGGGAGGATGTCCACTTCCACGCCGGCGAGGATGCGGAAGGGCGCGGTTGGCCTTGGTATCTCCGGTGCAGGATCGGTGGACGGGGGTTGGGCGGATGGGGGAGTGCGCAGCAGCCGCTGATAGCGCTCCCATTGCGGTCCGCGGCCGGCGGCGAACTCTTCGGCGAGATCCGTGGAGACCGCACGGATGCGGTGCGCATGGGCAAGAGTGCGGGCGTCATCCATGCCGTTGGTCATGGCCAGATTCCGGGAGTGGTCCGTGATGGCGATGTACTCCAGGCCGCGCTCGATGGCAGCCTCTGCCATCTCCCGGATGGAGTTGTGACCATCGGACTCGGTGGTATGCATGTGGAGGTCACCGCGGACCGCGGAGCGTTCAATGAGCCTGGGCAGCGCATGGGCCTCTGCCGCCTCAATCTCGCCGCTGTTTTCACGCAGCTCTGGAGGGATGAAATCGAGACCCAGAGCCTGGTAGATCTCCTGCTCCGTACGGGAGGCGACCACCACGTTGTCTTCGAGTCGGAGCAGGGCATATTCGCTGAGCGTCAGGCCGTGCTTGATGGCACGCTGGCGCAGCGCCACATTGTGCATTTTTGAGCCGGTGAAGTACTGCAGCGCGGCTCCGTAGCTGGAGCGGGGCAGGAGCCGCACGTCGACCTGGAGATTGTTATCCAGGGTGAAGCTGACCTTGTTCTGTCCTCTGGCGAGGAGTTTGTGGATTATCGGCAGGGAGGCAACGTGCTGGACAGCAGCGGCGACGACATCCGGTTCGCAGGCTGGTCCGGTGACCAGCAGATCGAGATCGCCAACGGTCTCCCGACCGCGGCGCAGGGAACCGGCGGGGGTGATGGTCTCTATGCCCGGGAACCTGGCGATGAACTCGCGGATGCGCTCAGCGTATCCCTGTGCCACATCCGTCCGGAAGCGCGAAGAGTTCTTGCGATAGTCTTCGATGCCTTTGAGCAGCTTGTCCGTAAACTTCTGCCCCATGCGCGGCAGGTGCAGCAGATCGCCGCGCCGGGCCGCATCCTCGAGAGCATCGACCTGTGAGATGCCGAGTGCGGAGTGGACCAGGGCGACGGTCTTTGGACCCATTCCGGGTAGCCGGAGCAACTCCAGGATGGAGGGCTTATAACGCTCGAGCAGCTCCTCGCGCAGCGGAAAGGTGCCGGTGGCCACCATGTCACGGATGTTGGTAGCCATCCCCTTGCCGATGCCGGGAATGGCGAGCAGAGCCTTGGGATCGGCGTCCTGGGCCGCGAGGGTCTCCAGTTGTGTTGTCTGCTGCTGGATTGCCTCCGCGGCGCGCCGGTAGGAGCGGATACGAAACGGATCGCCGGCATCGATCTCCAGCAGCGAGGCCGTCTCGTCCAGCAAGCGGGCAAGGGTGATGTTGTCCATAGGCCATCAAAGATCCCGGAACGATCCGCCAGGAGCGTGAGGGCCCGGGAGTCGTCTTCGATTGTAAGATGGCTGGTTGACGAGGCGCACGGATGCCCGAGGCGCCTTTATAGGGGAGGTGGGTTTAGACGGGGGGGGAGAAAAGCCCTGCCCGGCGGGGCTCCTTGCTGCAAGGAGGTTATCGCGTGAGAGGGGAAAGTGGGGCGAAGATGAATGATCCCTGCGGCTTTTCCGCGAGACGACACACCTCCACCACCTTCAACAGACGCTGCAGGAGCGGCGGATACGCCTTAGCCTGCTTTGGTGCGGACGACCTGGTCAGCTTGAGGTCCCTTGGTCCCTTGAATGACATCGAACTCGACTTCGTCGCCCTCTTTCAGTGTCTTGTAGCCATCCAACTTGATGGAACTGTAGTGTACGAAGACGTCGGGGCCGTCTTCGCGTCCCAGAAATCCGTAACCCTTTGCGTTGTTGAACCACTTCACCGTGCCTTTGTACTGTGCCATGGGTTCCCTTACCATGCTCGAAATATCCTTACCGCTTGGGCGGAAGTTACTAGTAAGACGCAACTGGGAGCCGATAGGCGGTATGGATCCTGCAGGAATTGAGAATTTCTGTTGCGAAGTTCCGGACCGCCTATCGGCGCAGGTTGCATGGTGGGGAGTAAGTGACTTTAAAGCATTGCTTTACATGAAAATGACTGAGTCTTCATCAACTTGCATGCGAGCGAGTTTTTTTGCCGCCTGGCTTGAATCGGGCGCTGTGGAGGGACTGGTAGAGCAGAACGCCGATCAACGTCTTGCCATCTTCGATGCTTCCGGCGTGGATCAGGCGGATCACCTCGGAGAGAGGGGTCATGCACACCTCGATCTTTTCATCCTCCTCCGGTTGAGCCTCTCCCAGCGTCAGGTCCTCGGCGAGCAGGATGGTCATGGTTTCGGTGAGAAAGCCTGGGCTGGCGTAGTAGTTGGTGTGGCGGGACCAGCGTCGGGCACGATAGCCGGTCTCCTCGATAAGCTCTCGCTTCCCGGCGGGGATCAACTTTTCGCCCGGCTCGATGCGCCCCGCGGGCAGTTCGAGCATGAACTTGCCGGCGGCGTGGCGATACTGACGAATCAGCAGGATGCCGGGATCCTTTGGGTTGGTCTGATCGTCGACGGCCAGCACGACAACCGAACCGTTGTGGCGGATGAGGTCGCGGGTGGCCTTTACGCCGCCTGGTTCCAGAACGTCATCGGTTGTTACCCAGAAGGTTTTGCCTGTAAAGACGGTTCTGGAGGCGAGGGTCTGAGCGCGACCACGGAGCTTGCGCGGAGTGGGGAGCGCGGTTGCGGCGCTCTTGTTGGCGGGACGCGCGGATTTTGCGCGGCTCGAAGTGGCCGGGGAGTGAGAGCGGGAGGATGTCTGCCTGGTTTTGCGTGCCATAAGGGTAAGGTACACGACCGCCAAAGAGAGGTAGCGCAAAAGATTGGCAGCGAGCGATCCGCGAGTTCAAACGGGTTATCCGAGAGACTGGAGTCGGTGAAGCGGTCCGGTTTCTACCCCGGTGAGGCTGCAGATCCGGATTCGCTGCATCGGTCCGGCGGCTGGTACATCCAAAAGACAGGAACAGGATGAGAGACTAAGACAGAGCCTGCATGGACAGAGAGTGTTATTCCCTTTCAACGTTACCCGGCACGACGGCGCTATTTCGCGACTTCATGGAGACGTCTGCCTCTTCAGAGCCCACACGGCTGCGACGCTGGTATCCAACCGATCCGTTCTCCATGGAGTGGGCGGGTTCATCGCCTGTACTGGAGGCTGAACAACGGGCCAACCTGGCCGATGCGCTGGCTGAGCAGGCCAGAGGCTTTGCTGCGGGGCCGGAGGCCCTGGCCAACATTGAGAGCGTGCGCCAGGGAGCGGCTGCCGTGGTCACGGGGCAGCAGGTAACGCTGTTCGGTGGGCCGCTGTTGACGCTATTGAAGGCTGCCAC
Source organism: Acidobacteriota bacterium (assembly GCA_021806005.1). GTDB lineage: Bacteria > Acidobacteriota > Terriglobia > Terriglobales > Acidobacteriaceae > Granulicella. Next base: position 17,588 of record JAJZDM010000022.1, read on the forward strand.
GGCGATTCGCAAGGCGGAGGATGCTACCCAGGCCAGCGGTCGAAAGCATGTACCCATCTTCTGGATGGCGAGTGAGGACCATGACCTGGCCGAGGCCGACCAGGTGACTTTCCCGTCCCGGATCGGGGAGCGGCGAACCGTGGAGACGCTGCGGTTGGGCCTGCAGCCGAGCCGCCCGCTTCCCGTTGGAGCGCTGCGGGTCGATGATGGCGGTGGAGCCGGAGGGGAGAGGCTGGAGTCTGCCCTGGACCGCGCCTGCGAGTTGCTGGGTTGGGCGCCGGTGTGCGATCTGCTGCGCGAGTGCTATGCGCCCGGAGCGACGATGGCCTCCGCCTTCGGCAGGCTGCTGACGCGGATCTTTGCGGCCCAGGGGCTGGTGGTGATGGATGCCGGTTCACGCCGGTTCCACGCGATGGGCGCAGATGTTCTCCGGGCTGCCCTGGAGCGCGCCGATGAGCTGAGGGAGGCGCTGCTGGAGCGTTCGCTGGAGTTGCAGGGCGCCGGATATCATGCCCAGGTGCTGGTGACCCCGGACCATTCGCTGCTCTTTCTGATGGACAGGGAAAGCGGCGCCCGGCGACCGCTTCTGCGCTCTGCCGAGGGCGGATGGAAGGCGGGATCAAAGAGCTACACGACCGCGGATCTGCTGGAAGTGCTGGATGCGGAGCCCGAGCGGCTGAGCCCCAACTCTCTGCTGCGGCCGGTGTTTCAGGATGCGATTCTGCCGACGGCAGCCTACGTGGGAGGTCCCGCCGAGGTGGCGTACTTTGCCCAGTGCGAGGTGCTGTACCGCAGTATCCCGGGCAGGGTGACCCCGGTGCTGCCGAGGCTGATGGCGACACTGGTCGAGCCTTCGATTGCGAGTACGATGGCAGCCCACGAGTTGCAGCTTCCCCAGGTGTTTGAGGCGAAGACGGACGCAGAGCTGGCGCAACGCCTGGGCGCGCGCGCCATGCCCATCGAGGGAAAGCGCCGGACGGCCGCGGTGGGTAACGCCCTGGAGGCCGAACTCGAAGCGCTGACCACGTACATGGCGTCGCTCAACGCCGACCTGGGCCGTGCCGCGACGGTATCTGCCAGCAAGATGCGGTACCAGATGAACCGGCTGCGGCGCATGGCGGCCAACTTTGAGGTGCAGAGGCAAGCGTCGCTGAACAAGCATGCATTGGCCATCATGATGAACCTGTTCCCGGAGGGGCATCTGCAGGAGAGGGTGATTGGGGGAGTCTGGTTCCTGGCCCGGCACGGAGAGGAACTGGCCTCACTGCTGGTTCGCCATGCCGCCGGGGAGTGTTCCGGACATCAAGTTGTATACCTGTGATTTCTGTGTACAGGTGGAACGCTCCGGGCCATACTTTGAGGTATGGCTTATCTTCTGGGATTGCCTCTTCTGCTGTTGATCCTGATCGGTGTGCTGACCATTTTCCTTCACTTTTTGCCGACGTTCATCGCCGGCTCCCGACATGTGAACAACTTCTGGTGGATTTTTCTGGTGAACCTGTTCCTTGGCTGGACGCTGGTGGGGTGGGTGGTGGCCCTGCTGTGGGCGCTGCGCGATACTCCAAGGTTTGCTTACCGGTATGTTCCGCCGCCGTACAATCGTTAGCTGAGGTTGTATGTCATGGGATTGAGTGACCAGCCATTTGAGGTGATGTGCCCGGAGTGCGGTGGGATGCTGAAGATTGACCCGATCACCCGCGCGGTGATTGCGCACACGCCGGCGCCGCGCAAGAAGACCTTCGACGATCTGGGTGCAGCGGCGAGGGCGCTCAAGGAGCAGGATGCGCGCCGGGAGTCGATCTTTGCCCAATCGGTGCAGGCGGAGAAGAACAAGGAAGACGTGATGGCCAAGAAGTTTGCCGAGGCGGTGAAGAAGGCCAAAGAGTCGCCTTTGACGGGAAAGCCGCTGCGGGACTTCGATCTGGAGTAGGCTTGCGGCGCGCTGCCGCCGTGGGAGATGAGACGCAGCAGCAGAATCGGTAAACTGGAGTCATGCCGCCGATTCTGAGTGCCCAGGGTGTCTCGAAACGCTTTGGGGCGACACCCCTGTTTGAAGATATCTGCTTTGCCGTAAACGAAGGCGACCGTATCGGATTGATTGGTCCGAATGGGGCCGGAAAATCCACGCTGCTGGCCGTGCTTGCCGGTGAGGTTGAGCCTGATCGCGGAGAGATTTCGGTGCGGCGGCGGGCCCGGGTGGGCTACGTTCGCCAGATCTCAGAGTATGCAGCGGGACGCACGGTGCGCGGCGTGCTGGAGGCTGCGCTGCAGGGTGCGACAGGTGCGGCGCACGCCAATGTTGGGGAAGAAGAGAAGGAGCGCCGGTTACGCGAGACCCTGGGTCGAGCCGGTTTTGCCGATCAGGGTGCGGGCACGGCCAATCGCATGGACTCCGAGGCGGCCAGCCTCTCCGGCGGCTGGCGAAAGCGCCTGGCGATCGCCGAGGCCATGGTGACGGATCCGGATGTTCTGCTGCTGGACGAACCCACCAACCACCTGGACATGGAGGGAATCGAGTGGCTGGAAGGCGTGCTGCGCACCGCTCGGTTTGCGTGCGTTGTGGTCTCCCACGACCGCTACTTTCTGGAGAACGTAGCCAGCGAGGTGGTGGAGTTGAATCGCATCTATGCCGAGGGGGTTCTGCGGGTGCGGGGGAGCTACTCGAAGTTTCTGGAGGGGCGCGAGCAGTATCTGGAGACGCAGAGCAGGATGCAGGAGAGCCTGCGCAACCGTGTGAAGACGGAGATCGAGTGGCTGCGGCGTGGCCCCAAGGCCCGCGCCACCAAGGCCAAGGCCCGGATCGACAACGCCCACGAACTTATTGGCAAGCTGGCTGAGGTGGATGCCCGCACCCGCACGGCGAGCGCAGGAATCGAGTTCGCGACGACCGACCGGCAGAGCCGGAGGCTGATCTCCATGGAGGAGGTGAGCATCGTGCTGGGAGGCCGGGAGATTGTGGGCAGCGTCAGCTTTGGCGTGACGAACGGCATGAAGCTCGGTCTGGTGGGGCCCAACGGGAGCGGCAAGACGACCATCCTGCGCGCCATCTCCGGTGAGGTTCCGATCGCCAGCGGCGAGGTCAAGCGAGCCCCGAACTTGCGGATCGTCTACTTCTCACAGATGCGCGAGATCGATACCTCCCTGACGCTGCGGCGGGCACTGGCTCCAGACTCGGATGCGGTGGTGTACCAGGATCGCGTTGTCCATGTAGCCAGCTATGCGGCCAGGTTTCTCTTTACCGGCGACCAGCTTAATCAACCCGTGGAACGGCTGAGCGGCGGTGAACGCGGCCGGGTGCTGATTGCCCGGCTGATGTTGCAGCCGGCAGATGTGCTGATGTTGGACGAACCGACCAATGACCTGGACATTCCTACGCTGGAGATTCTGGAGGAGGCGCTGCTGGAGTTCAAGGGGGCACTGGTGCTGGTGACGCACGACCGTTACCTGCTGGACCGAGTCTCCAACCTGGTGCTGGGGCTGGATGGGCGGGGCCAGGCGCGGATCTTTGCCGACTACATGCAGTGGGAGCAGTGGAAGGAGAGCGAGTCTGGAGATGCAGCGGGCGAGACGGCGGTGCAGGGCGCCAGGAAGCCCTCGAGCGTAGAGGCGGCTGCGGTATCCGCTCCGGCGGCGGCTCGCAAGAAGCTCTCCTACCTGGAGCAGCGCGAGTTCGACGGCATTGAGGAGCGGATTGACAAGGCGGACGAGCGTCTCGCCACCGCTCGCGGGAGACTGGAAGATCCGGCTGTGGTTACCGACCCAAGCCGACTTACCGAGGCCCTGACAGAGATGGAGTCTGCCCAGGCCGAGCACGATGCGATCTACCAGCGGTGGGCCGAGTTGAGCGAAAAGGCTGGTTAGAGCCCTCTCTGCCTGTCCGCCGCGCCTACGGTTTGTCCTGGCGCAGTATCTGGCCATTTTTCATGACAAAGACCGGATGGGTGAGGCCGCTGATATCCTGCAGCGGATCGCCGGGAACGGCGATGATGTCGGCGTAGAAGCCGGGCTTCAGTTGCCCGATCTGGTCTGTCCAGCGGAGCAGACGGGCTCCGTGGATGAGATCGGCGCGGAGTACGTCTGCCGGACGCATGCCGTACTTGACCATGAGCACGAACTCCCGTGCCTGGGTGCCGTGCGGGAACGGGCCAACGTCCGAGCCCACCACGAAGGGAACGCCGGCGGCCATCTGCTTATGAAATTGCTCGGCATGATAGGCGAGCTCGCGACGAAAGATGGAACCATCCCCGCTGGGCGGATGGTTGGCGAAGTACTCCAGGATGGTGAAGGTGGGCACGGCATAGATCTGCTTTTCGCGCATGAGGCGCATGGTCTGCGGAGAGAGATCGTAGGCGTGTTCGATGCTGGCGACGCCGGCCTCCGCGGCATAGGATGCACCCGGCTCGCCCATGCAGTGTACAGCGACGAAGGATCCGGTGCGGTTGGCCTCGGTAACGGCGGCGGCAAGCTGCGCCTCACTGTACTGGTAGGGTGTGGTGAAGGTGTCGCCCTCGAGGTGGTCGCGTCCTGTCTCGTAGATCTTGGTGAAGTCCGCACCCTCCTTGCGCTGTTCGCGCATCACGGCCACGATTTGGTCGGCGGTGTTGGCGTAGTCGGCGTTGGAGAGCACGTGCTGTTCCGGGTTGAAGCCGATGGCGTCTTCATGGCCGCCAAGGATGTCGATGGCGTTACAGGAGACGCGCATGCGCGGTCCAGGGATCAGGCCGCTGTTGATGGCATGGCGCACGGCGACGTCGGCACACCTGGCTCCCTCAGTGCCCATGTCGCGCTCAGCGGTAAAGCCGGCCATCACATCGGCCCGGGCCGCGGCTGCCGCCTGCAGAGTGCGCTGGGGGATGGACTCCTGGACGGTCTGCAGACCCTCATTGCCGGGATGGAGGAAGAGGTGGGTGTGCGCGTCGATGAGCCCTGGCATCAGGGTGGTGTCCCCAAGATTGAGGATAGCGGCACCCTGAGGATGCGCAACGCTGACGCCCGCCGCTACGATGCGGTGGCCCTTCACCAGCACCTCGCCGGGAGAAAAGACCTTGCCGGCGTCCACATCGAGGATGCGGGCAGCGTGCAGCACGATGGCGTTGCCGTCCCCACTCGGTTGCATGGCGTGATCGGGCGATTGCTGGGCGGAGACAGCGAGTGCGCAGCCAGCCAAGGCGGCGAAGAGGATGGGGTTTTTCATGGTGCAGAAAGGATACTCCAGGGCAGGCTTCCTGGTGGGTGGGAGTCCAGGCGAGGGCTTGATACGGCTCCTGCTCTATCCCCGGCATGGAGAGCGAGTTCCCAAGAGAGTTGCGCTGCCAACCTGGTGGATCCCCCAAAATAGTGACGCTCCCAGCCCTGGAGATCTTCCGATTCAGGACTGGGAGCGTCGATGGGCCGTAGGGGGCTGCTGGTTCGAGTTGACTTAGCTGGGCATGGCCCACTGCTCATCCGCCGATGGGCCGTACAGGGCGGGTACAGGGATATCGTTGATGCGGAGGTAGACGCCGAGCTGCGCGGTGTGGTGAATGAGATGATTCATAAAGAGCCGTTTGTAGGTTCTAGAGCGGGATTCGTTCAGGATCATCTGCTGGCCAAAAGAGAACGGCCAGAGTGCTGCGAGGTGTTCATCGCTGGCCGAGGCCAGCGCGGCCCTGCAGCTTGCGGCGGATTCATCGAGGCGCGCCAGACACAGGTCTTTCGACTCAAAGACCAGCGAGGGATGTTTGCGGCTGGAGTTGGCCATGTCCATGCCGGCGTCTTCCATGATGTAGACGCCAAACAAGGGCAGTGTGGCACAGTGCATGGCCAGCTTGCCCAGGGGCATGGAGCGGGCGTGCGGCGCCCAGTCCGGCTTGTCGTTGGGCACCCGTTCCAGGGTGCGGCGGGTATTGGAGATCTCAACGTCAAAGTCTTCGAGGAGCAAAGCAGCGATGGACATCTTCAGGATTTCTCCGCAGGAGAATTTACGTCACCAATACTACACCGCCGCGCGGAGGGTTAGATTCCAGTAACGTTAAAGCCACAGTCCACGTAGGTGACCCCGCCGGTCATGCCGCTGGAGAGGTCGCTGGCCAGGAAGAGAGCCACTTTGCCGACCTCCGGCTGCTCGATGTTCCGGTGCAGTGGGGAGCGTGCGTTGACAGCGTCCAGCAGCAAAGAGAAGTCGCCCACGCCCCGGGCGGCGAGGGTTCGGATGGGGCCCGCGGAGATGGCGTTGACACGAATCCCCTTGCTGCCCAGGGAGGCTGCGAGGTAACGCACGGTGGCCTCCAGCGCCGCCTTTGCTACGCCCATGACGTTGTAGTTGGGGAAGACCTTCTGGCTGCCGTAGTAGGTCATCGTCATGATGGATCCACCCTCGGTCATAAGAGGAGCGGCGGCGCGCGAGACCGCGATCAGAGAGTAGACGCTGACGTCATGGGCGATCCGGAAGTCTTCGCGCCGGGTGAGCAGAAAGTCGTTCTTCAGGGCATCCTGCGGTGCAAAGGCCACCGAATGGACCACAGCATGAATCACAGGGAAGGTTTCGGCAATTTTGGCAAAGGCGGCATCGATCTCAGCGTCGATGGAGAGATCGCACTGAATGGCGAGCGCCGCGCCCTTCTGGCCAAGGGCGGCGATCAACTCCTCGGCCTCCTCGCGCAGGCGCTCGTTCTGGTAGCACAACACCAGGGTCGCGCCCGCATCGGAGAGCTTTTCCGCGATGGCATAGGCGATGCTGCGCTTGTTGGCGAGGCCGAAGACCACGGCCACTTTGCCCTTCATATCGATCATGCTGAAAACTCCTGACTGGCTGAAAAATCTAGGGAACTGAGGGTAAGGATAGCAGTTTCATGGATGCTTTGGCTGGGGGAGGATGTTCGCGACCTGGGCGTCTCTGGAGGGAATATCCGTGTCGGAGGCAGTCCGGCCCTAACCATGCACGAGCCAGTCAAACTGCTCCTGGGTGAGTGGCACGACGGAGAGTCGAAACTGCCGGAACATCACGGAGCCGGCAAATACCCCTGCCTCCCGGATCTCGGCCAGAGGCTTTTCGCGCTTCAGGCGCTTGTCTGCTTTAAGTCGCACCAGGGGGGTCTTCGGGTCGTTGGGATCGGTGGAGACAGAGAGGATCCTGGCGACGCCTACGGCAGATTTGCCGATGTTGGAGTGGTAGATGATGCAGGATTCTCCAGGCTTCATGTTGCGCAGCGTGATGAGCGCCTGGGGGTTCTTGATCCCGTCCCACAGGGTTTCCCCGTCGCGCAGAAGATCGTCGAAGGAGTATTTATCCGGTTCTGTCTTGAGAAGGTAGTGCATTACTCCCCAGTGTATTTGGTTTCGGAAAGAGTTCCGCATCCCGGCAGGAGAGAAGCCCTGGCAAGGAGATCTCAGCCGCCCAGGTCGAGCAGGTGTACGTTCGCCATCGGCTGACCGAGGAAGTGGCTGCCAAGACGCTGAAACTTCTCGACCGAGTCGGTGGCGTAGCACTCAAAGCTGCCTGCGGTCTGCGCTGCGTCCGTGGGGGCGGTGACTCCCATGGCAACAGCCGTTGCCTCCGCCGTCGCCTGCGCGGAGTCGATCACGCGAGCGTCCGATCCCAGTTCCCGAAGCATCGCCTGAATCGCTCCGGCGATCAGCGGATAGTGGGTGCAACCGAGAAGAACCGCCCGGGGCCGACAGAGGGTCAGGGCCTGGGAGAGATAGATGCGCAGCACGGCCCGGGTGACGTCGTGGTCTGTCCAGCCCTCCTCCACCAGCGGAACCAGTAGCGGACAGGCTACCTCAAAGGCGCGCAGGCCGATGGCACGGCAAGCCTCCCGATAGGCGTGCGATTGCACGGTGGCCGAGGTAGCCAGCACCAGGACATCGCCGCCGGTATTGCGCAGTTCGCGCCCGACGGCCTGGGAACCGGGTTCGATGACGCCCAGGACAGGGACCCGGACCGCGCGCCGGATCTCGTCCAGCGCCAGAGCCGTCGCCGTATTGCAGGCGATCACGAGGTACTGGGAGCCGCTCTGTTCGAGGAAGCGCGCGCTCTCCACCGCATAGCGCGCGATGGTGGCCTGTGACTTGGCGCCATAGGGAAGACGGGCTGTGTCTCCCAGATAGATGTAGTGCGCGGAGGGAATCCTTGCGAGCAGGGAACGCAGGACGGTGAGGCCTCCGAAACCGGAGTCAAAGACACCGACGACGGGTTCCCCCGATGGGCGTTCCCGGACGCCGGGATCTGCTGCCGGGGCCGGGTTGGACACTCCAGATACTGCGGGCGTCGCTGGGGTCTTTGCTGCGTCGGCCTGATCCATACGTCCAGGGTTCATTGTTTGCACATCCTTGCCGACTCCGTATTCATTGCGTGGTTGGGCCGGGGTCTTCACCGCCAGTAGAGATGGCGGCGTCGCGCACGGGGTAGACGCGCAGCAGGTCCGCATGACCGGCCAGCGTCTCCCGGGCCTGGCCATCCACCAGAAAGCGAACTTGCTCGATCTGCGGAAGGTTGGCGTGCAGGGTGCCGAGCATCGAGCGCAGGGTCAGTGACTCGACCTCTACGCCCGACGGATGCTGGTTTACCCAAGAGCTGTGCAGGTCAATGACCGCCAGCGTGTCCCCGGAGTGCTTTGACTGAAGGGCTTCGGGATCGCCGGACGGAACGGGTACGGTAGTGCGGTAGCCGGCCGCATTGGTCCCCGGTGACGCGGGATTCGCAACGTAGCCCACTACCGGCAGAGGGAGCAAGAAAACCTCTGCGACGGCCTGGCCGGGTGGTAGAGCGTGGGTTGAGTCCGGCAGCGCATACTCCGCGAGCAGGTGATCGAGGAGCGCTCGCGCTCGAGCATTGGAGGCCTGCGGCAGCGCTATCTGGCGGGTCTCAGCCCGAATCGTTCCGTCCGCATCGTTGGCCAGATCCAGCGTAACGGTCTCGGCTACGGCGGTGGGAGCGTCGATGGGCAACTGGTCCGCGAGCGCCTCGATCCGCCCCCGTTCCCTGTGCCGCTCCATGGCCAGCAGAACACCCATGGCGAGGATGCACAGGATCAGGCACCAGAAGACGATGCGCTGGCGGCGCTGGATCTGCTGAAGCCCTGCATCGTGTGAGGGGATTTGGGTGAGATGGTTGCCTCCCTGGAGATCGCCTTTCATGGCTGCACTCCTGCTCGGCTGCGCGGCACCGTGGCCGGGTTGATGGCTGGGTTGATGGCGGCTGGGGCGGATGAGATCCGGGGCGGCGCCTGTACCTTGTTCTCCCAGACCAGCAGGGCACCGGCGATCGCCAGCGCGATGCGCTGTTGGTAGTCCGTCTGGTTAATGCTGTCCACATCCCTGGACGCAGGAGCCAGCTCTACCACCAGAGCGGGGCAGGTCAAGGAGTCCATCGGCCGCACCGAGGCGTTGCCGGTTACGAGAGGAACTTCTGAACGAGTCAGCGCACTGGCGAGCTCGTTCTCCAAAAGGACACTCTCTGAGACCCAGGCGGCCTGTGCGGTGAGCCATGGCGGCGTGGATGTCGCGCCAGAGGCCGCCTCCAGCTCGGAATCATAGAGATGCACTCCATCTCCGGTGCCGCTGGCGTGCAGCAGCAGGCACGCCGCTGCATGCGCATGATTTGCAACTCCGGCGCGGTCATCCAGAGTGAGAGTTGCGGCGCCGGGCGAAGGCGCGGTCGGTGTGTCGGAGTCACGAGTCATCACGACGGTAAACCCGCGTGCGGAGAGCATCGCCCGCAGCCGGAAGGCGAATGCCAGAGTGACATCCTTTTCTACGGTCGTGTCGCTGATCTGCGCTCCGCTGTCCGAGCCCCCATGCGCGGGATCGAGTACGATGACCCGACGATTGAGAGAGACCGGGGTGGGGGCGGGCGGGTTGATGGCGGCGATGCCTGAAGGCTGTGGGGGCGTGACGACTGAAGCTCTGCGGGGCTGGGTGCGCGATGTTCTGCTCGCCATGGACAGGGGCACTTTGGGAGCCGGCTGGATCTGTGCACGACCGGCGGGGGCGGCCAGAGCGAGCACGCCGGCTGTCAGAAGCCTGGCCGGGATAAAAGATCGCAGAGCGTTCACGAGAACCTGTCAGCCTTTGCGGGGGAAGGGTGCATCTGTCTCCCTCGCGTTGATTGTATCGGGCGCGCCTGTTGGTTGCGAAGCTGCCCGGTTTAGACTCGTACCCATGCGGGTGTTCGGTATCGATTGCGGAACGGAGCTGACCGGCTACGGCGTCGTGGAGGTCAGCAACGAGGCGCGCGGTTCCAGGCTGCGCCCTATGTGCGCGGGGGTGGTGCGGCTGAACAAGAGGGACCGCACGCCCAACCGCCTGCTGCAGGTTTATGTCGAACTCTCTGATCTGCTGCAGCTCTGGCAGCCACAGGTGGTGGCCATTGAAGATGTGTTTTTCTCGGCCAACGCCAAGAGTGCTTTGAAGCTGGGCCAGGTGCGGGGCGTGGCCATGTTGGCCGCCGCCAGAGCCGGTCTGCCGGTGGCCGAGTATGCTCCGCTGACGATCAAAAGCTCAGTGGTTGGCTATGGCCTGGCGGCAAAGGAGCAGGTTCAGTTTATGGTGGCCCGTCTACTGGATCTGGACGAGGTTCCCAAGCCCGCCGATGCCGCCGATGCGCTGGCCATCGCCATCTGCCACATTCACCATGCGCAGACCGCGGAGCAGATGTTTCGCTAGCGGTGCCCTTTCAATAAGGGCTCCGTTCGATCCAGCGCTCGACGATCGTCGAACGCTGGATCGAAACCAAACACCCAAGACCCTCCACCTCGGAAATGGCTTCAGGGTTGGATCTGCCGCGCCCCCTGCAGCGAGCGGTACAACTCCGCCATGGCCTCCAGTGGAACGGCCTCCGAGCGGGCCTGGGCGGCGATGCTCGCCGGCCAGGCGGTGGCGAGCTCCGTGGCAGAGTATCCGGCGGAGCGCAGATTATTGGCCAGGGTCTTCCGTTTCTGCGCAAAGCTGAAGCGCAGAAAACGGTTGAACGCGTCGAATGAGACCCGGAGTTCGGCAAAGCGGGGCGCAAAGTCCAGCCGAAGCACGGTGGAGTACACCTCCGGCGGAGGGTTGAACGCCCCGGGCGGCAGCGTGAAGAGAGGCGTGACGCGAGCATGAAGCTGGGTGATAGCCGAGAGGGCTCCATACTCACTGTTTCCGGAGCCAGCGGCGATGCGTTCGGCCACCTCGCGCTGCATCATCACCACGGCTCGCGAAAGGATTCCCTGGCGGGCGGCTGCGAAGAGATGCAGCAGGATATCCGAGGTGATGTAGTAGGGAAGGTTCCCCACCACATCCAGAGAGGCGGTGTTCTCCAGCATCGCATGCAGATCCGAGGTCAAAATGTCCGCATGGTGAATGGTGACCTGCGGCTGGTTGCGGAAGCGGAACTCCAACTCCCGCGCCAGGGCGGGATCGAACTCGATGCAATGCAGGCGTCCGCAGCGCGCGGCCAGATGTTCGGTGATGGCGCCGTGTCCCGGACCGATCTCCACGACAGTTTTCGGGCTCAGATCCCCGAGAGAGTCTGCAATGCGCAGGCATGCACCTTGATCCACCAGAAAGTTTTGCCCCAGCTTCGGTTTTTTCTTTGTTGCCAACGTCAGGTGCTCCCCTGCTGCATTGCTCTATGATCTCTCTCCGGATGTCCCGGCTGAGTCTGCGGCTGCTGCTTCGCGCTGAAATAGAGAGTACAGCGGCACTCCGCAGAGGATGATCAGTGCGCCGATCAGGAACTGCCGCGGCTGGCTGAGAAGACTGAAGACAAGCAGGACCGCCGCAGCCAGGATGAACAGTGCCGGAACTACAGGATATCCCGTCACGCGGTAAGGCCGAGCCGCCTCCGGTTCGCGCCGACGGAATACGAAGACGGTTGCCGCTGTCAAAGCGTAGAAAAGCCACTCGGAGAAGATGGTCAGAGAGAAGAGCTCTTGAAAACGGTTGATCGCCAGCAGGAGAAAGGTGCTCAGTACAGCCTGCAGCAGCAGGCTCGTCCAGGGTGTCCGGAAGCGGGGATGGACGGCTTGCAGCAGGGAGGGAAACAAACGATCCCGAGCGGCGGCAAATGAAACGCGTGATCCGGAGAGCAGACTTCCCACCAGGGTTGCCCCGATGCTGACCACCATCCCAAGGGCGACCAGATCCGCACCCAGGTTCCCCGCCACCAGATGCAGCGCATCCGTTGCGGGCCGCGGAGAGGCTGCAATCGCCGCCGCGGGAAGCACGAACTGGATCGCCGCGTTGGTGAGCATATACAGGCAGCCTACGATGGTGACCCCGCCGATGAGGGCCAAGGGCATCGAGTGCTGTGGTTTTTTTACTTCGCCGGCCAACTGGGATACATCCGACCAGCCATCATAGGCCCAGAGTACGGCGATGAGAGCTTCCATGAAGCCGGTGAAGCCTCCCCGTGCGCCGTGGTAGACGGAGTGGAAGTGGCGCCAGCTACCGTGCCGGATGCTGGCGAAGCAGATGCCGGAGATGACCACGACCATGGCCACCTTGAGCCAGGTCAGCAGCGTCTGAACCTCCGCCGTGTCGAGCGTGCTGTAGATATTCAGCGCGGTTACGAGCCACACGACAAGGATCGCCATGATCTGGTTCCACTCGAGGTGAGCGACCGCCCGATGATCGAGGAAGGCGAAGAGAGGGAAGGTTCCAAGCACACGCATCAGACCCGCAGAGATGCTGGCAATCGATCCTGGCCGGGCGATCATGGTCCAGGTCCAGGTGTAGAGAAAGGCGGTCCGTGGACCGTAGGCGTCGTGCAGGAACGCATACTCTCCACCCACTCGGGGCCGCAGCGCAGCAACCTCGGCGTAGGTCATGGCGCCAAACAGCGAGAGCAGACCGCCGAGGATCCACACGCCATAGACCATGCCGGTACTGCCGACCGCGACGGTGATTTCATGGGGAACCAGAAAGATTCCCGTACCAATGATGATGCCGACCACGATCGACAGTGCGTGGGTCGCGGTGAGAACCCGCGGCAACTCCTGCTGGGTTGGTCTCTCTGCGGCTTTCTGAGCCATTGCAGGGAGGGTATCAGAGCCGCCGGTTGATTGCCGGATCTAGAGGTAAAACCTTTCGTCGCGCCAGTGGAATGGAGCCGAAGCGCGTCTGCCGCGCAGCAGATAGATATTCCTTTGCCTCTCGAAGGGCATGGCGTAGGGAGTGTTCATCACGCCGACGATGGTCACGGATCTGTACTTGCGGAGCACTTCGGTGGGAGAATCTGCAATCACGGCGATCACCAGGTTGGGATCGCATCCATGGATGCCCCAGAGCCAGTAGTTGTTCTGACCGCTGATGGCCGGTGGGAGATGCAGCCCCCAGCGTCTGCCCAGAAGATCAATTGCCCCGGCTTCGCCGTAGTTGCTGGCGAAGATGCAGACCCGCTGCTGGTCCTGGGGCGAGAGTTCCTGATAGGCGTGGGCGACGATCGCTACCTCGTGTCGCCAGCCGAAACGGTCCGCATAGAACTGGGGCAGCGGTCCGGTGGCAAAGGTCTCCATGCGGTCGCCGTGAAGGTGCAGCGCCGTGGTGTAGCGCACCCAGGCAGCCGGGCGCAGAACGGGCGAACTCATGGGCAGAAGGATGAGGCTGGTTGTCAGCAGCAGGGACTCAAAGAGCGGAAAGGCTGCGATGCGCCGACGCATCACGCGGGTGGAGGATGCAAAGCGCCGCTCCCAGGCGACACCGCCGGCGGCAAACAGCGCCGGATAGATCGGAGCCAGATAGTAGTCCTTGGCATGCAGCAGGAACATCAGCGCGTAGAAGAGCAGGTAAGCGATGCCCAGCCACCGTCCGTCGCGGATCGACCGCGCGCGGAGCAGGGATACGATTCCCGGGATCCAGATCAGAGAGTTGAGCGGCTGCATGATGGCAAACTGAGCGAGGAAGAAGCGGAGCGGGCCCAATACGATGTTCTTGTGCTCCCGTGCGCCGTTGCGCAGAAACTCCAGGGTGGGCCATTGGTTTTGGAGTTGCCACAGAAGGTTCGGCAGGGCGATGAGGATCAGCAGGGAGATGCCAAAGAGCGCCCACCGCGAAAACAGCACCCGGCGCTTTGAGGTGAACAGCAGGCCTGCCCCGACGGCCAGCAGGAAGAAGGCCATCGACGGCTTGTTGAGCAGGCCGACGCCCGCAGCCACGCCAAAGATGGGCCACCAGAGCCACTCGGAACCCCCGCGCAGCAGGAGCAGCAGCGCCAGCACACAGGCCATCCAGAAGACCGGCTCAAAGGAGTTCATGGAGAGAAATCCGTCGACGCCGATGAACTGAGGGCAGACGATGACGCTGAACATCGCCAGCGCCTGAGCGGGGCGCTCGCCACCCATGGCCCAGGTCAGGATGCCGGTGAGAAATACGGTTACCGCTCCGGCTGCAGCGGAGAGGATGCGAATCGCAAAGACAGAGTCGCCGAAGAGCCACTCGCTCAGCCGGGCCTGCAAGGCGACGATCGGCCCATGGTCAACGTATCCCCAGGCGAGATGGCGTCCGCAGGCGATGTAGTAGAACTCATCCCGGAAGTAACCATATCCGAGATGGAGCGTCCAGAGGGTGAGAACGAACTGCAGCACCAGCTTGAGGAGAAAAGACAGCGTGGCGAGCTGCAGGGCGCTGCGCAGGGTCGGGTCGTCAGGTTGAACGGCGGCAGTCTCGGTCATGACGGGTACCCCAGCATACGCCGGAGGGCTCCGGGAAGTTCCCCGGCCACGCCCGGCGAGGGATGTTCGCGCTGGCGGGAGTTCGGGCTCCGGCAGATGGCGGAGACGGTAGATTTGGCCGACGGAGACAAAGACTGGCAGCCCCGGCTTCCGGGAACCGGGGCACAGGAGTGGGCGCGTTGACAACAGACACCACCGAAGAGCGGTAGGATGCAATTGGGCCTGATACGCGGGTACAGGAGAGCTTTGGATGATCGATTTCTCGAAGCTGGAGTTTTCTACCATCAACGAGTTGTTTGAGCGCATGAGCCACCGCGGCGCAACGCCTGTGGCGATGTGGAAGAGCGGCTCTGAGTGGAGAGAGGTTTCGTCGCAGCAGATGTATGGGCGGGTACGGGCCCTGGTGGGGCTGCTGCAGCGCTGGGGGATCGAGCGCGGGGATCGCGTGGGGCTGGTGAGCGAGAATCGCTGGGAGTGGCCGGTGGTGGACTTTGCCGTGCTGGCGATCGGAGCCGTGGATGTTCCGCTTTACGAAACGCTGCTGCCGGATCAGATGGGAGCGATTCTGCGCGATGCCGGGGTGCGGGCGGTGATCGTATCCAATCGCATGCAGTACAAGAAGCTGGTTGCCTGTGCAGCGATTCCCACCCTGGAGTTTGTGGGGATTCTGGATGATCTGGAGTTGGAGAGGGTGGTGAACCTGGCGGAGATCTTCCGGGGCGCGACGGAGTTGGAGCAGCCGGATGCAGCTTTTGATGCGCTGCTGCAGCAGACCCGACCGGAGGATCTGGCGACGATCGTCTACACCTCCGGGACAACGGGCGACCCCAAAGGGGTGATGCTGACGCATCGCAACCTGACCGAGGATCTACGCTACTCCACCGTGGGGCTGCGAATCGGGGCGGGAGACCGGACGATCTCCTTTCTGCCCCTGAGCCACTCCCTGGCGCGGCATCTGGGATATGCCATCTACGGCCACGGAGGAGAGATCGCCTACCTGGCGAAGTTCGATGATCTGAAGGGCGCCATGCAGGCGGTGAAGCCGCAGATTTTTCTGGCCGTGCCCAGGGTATATGAAAAGGTTCGCCAAAGCACCGAGTCCCAGGCCAAAGGAGTCAAGAAGAGGATCCTGCATTGGGCGCTGCGTCAGGGGAAGAGACATCGCAAGGAACTGATGGAGGGAAGGACCCCGGGTGCTCCGGCCTGGAGGCTGGCCGACAGACTCGTCTACAGCAAGCTGAGGGCGGCCTTTGGCGGTGAGGCGAAGCTCTGGGTCTCCGGAGGTGCTCCGCTGGGAATGGAGTCTGCGGAGTGGTTCCTGGATATGGGGATCCGGATCTTTGAAGGATATGGCCTGACGGAGACCTCGCCGGTGGTTTCGCGCAATACCTTTGAGGACTACCGGATGGGCACGGTGGGAACGGTGATTCCCAACCTGGAGCTGAGGGTAGCGGAGGATGGAGAGATTCAGGTGCGGGGTGAGACCGTCTTCGCCGGGTACTGGCTCAAGGAAGAGCTGACCAAGGCTGAGTTCACGGAGGATGGATGGTTCAAGACTGGAGATATCGGCGAGTACAAGACGGGGTTTCTCTCCATCACGGACCGCAAGAAGGAGCTGATCAAGACCAGCAGCGGAAAGTATATTGCGCCCCAGCCGATCGAAGGGAAGTTGAAGGCCGATGAACTGGTGGGAAATGCGGCGGTGGTTGGAGACTCGCGCAAGTTTGCGGTGGTTCTGATCTCGCCGGACCTTCCGGCGCTGAGACGGTGGGCGGCTGAGCACGGTGTCATCGCCGGCGATGCCGAGCAGTTGGTGCAGGACCCAAAGGTGAAGAAGCACTACGAGATGCTGGTAAAGCGCGTCAACGGCCAGTTGCAGGACCATGAGCGGCTGAAGAGGGTGGGCGTGCTGCCCGACGAGTGGAGTATCGAGGGCGGCGAGTTGACGCCCAGCATGAAGCTGATGCGCAGGGTGATCCTTGATCGGTACAAGGAGAGGATTGACACGCTTTATGGTGGGGAGTAGAGCTGCGGCAATCTTATGGTTGCGGCAGCATGCGGAGGCTTGCTGGGTGGAAAGAGCTCGCTATGCCCGGGCAGATCAGGTAGGGTGGTTCGTCCGGCGAGGTTTGCTTGCGTCGATAGCCGGGCGGAGCGCGTCTAATGTCCAGGCTGGATTCTGTGAGTGAGTTTTCAAGTTTGATTCGTGAGTGAATGGATTCGTGAGTTCTCTGAAGCGAGCAGAAAAAAAAGGACGCAGGTATCTGAATCCTGTATCCACGACGACGGGCGGGCTGGGTCTGGTGTTGAAGGTGCTGCCCTTGTACTTAAAAAACCGGGCACAGGTGGAACCAAAGCATCTGCTGGGACCCTTCCACACCGATACAACGATCTTCTCTGCCGAGCCAGCGAGCGGATTGCGCGTGACCTGGTTTGGGCACTCGTCCTCTCTTCTGGAGATGGATGGAATGCGCGTGCTGATGGATCCTGTATGGGAGCAAAGGACGAGTCCAGTTCCATTTTTCGGGCCAAAGCGGTTCTTTGCGCCCACCATCGAGGTAGAGAGGCTGCCCAGGCTTGATCTTGTGCTGATCTCACACGATCACTATGACCACCTGGGAGCGAAGACGGTTGCGCGGCTGGCCAGGGCCGATGCCACAGCCGGGGCGCGTTGGGTGACCTCGCTGGGCGTTGCCAGGCGGTTGCGCGGCTTTGGCGTTGCCGCAGAGAGGATCACGGAGCTGGATTGGACCGAGAGCGTAGAAGTGGGCGGGCTCAGAGTGACGTCATGGCCGTCGCGGCACTTCTCCGGGCGCGGGGTGTTCGATCGGTACAAGACGCTTTGGGGATCGTTTGTCCTGGAGGGTCCGCGTCACAGGGTGTTCTACGGGGCGGACTCAGGATGGTGGGAGGGATTTGGAGAGATCGCCGACCAGTACCGAGCCCGGCCCGACGGACGCTCCCGGTTCTTCGATCTGACGATGCTGGAGATTGGTGCTTTTCATCCGCTGTGGGGATCGATTCATCTGGGTCCGGAGAATGCTGTAAGAGCATTTGAAGCCATGAAGATACCGGACGGGTTGATGATGCCCATTCACTGGGGGCTGTTCAACCTGGCGCTGCATGCCTGGAAGGAGCCGGTGGAGCGCATCGTCGAGCTGGCTGATCAGAGGGGCATCAAGCTGTGGCTGCCGCAGCCGGGCACTCCCACCGAGGTGATTGCCGGGGCGGAGTTGCGTTCAGGCTGGTGGCAGAGCGCCGGGTAACCCGCGGCGTTGCCGTTGTTCGGCGATGCTGGAGCAGCACCAAGGAGCAAAACCAGAGTTCTGTGTCTGGATCGCAAGGTCTGGGCGGCGGCTCTGTGTGCTCATTCTTTCTATCGCGGCTCCGTTATTTATAGATCAGATGGATGGTAGTCTCCGTGATTGGACATGCGACCGGAATGGCTGCCTTATCAAAAGAGGGTGGGGAGATGAAGACCCTGGGATTGGTTGAAAATCCGAAGCCCTTCTTGGGGATTCCGAAGAAGTTGCGGTCCATCTTATGGTCGCCGTTGGTGTCTGCCAGGGCAGCGATGGCGTAGCGCCCGGGCGGGACGTGGAGGGTGATGGTAGCCGAGGTTCCGGAGAAGGGATTTGGACTGTGGTAGAAGGCTTTCGTGTTGTCCTCCGGCCAGCCATTGGAGGAGGTGAACAGCGAGATGCCGGCGTCGCCCTTCTGGCTGCGGAAGCCGTCAACATGGATGACGAGGGTACATGCGCCTGAAACTCCAGCAGCCTGGGAATGCCTGCCGCCAGAATTAATGGCAGGGGCAAAGGTGGTTGTGGTTATGCGGAGGCCGGCGAGTGCGGGTCGTCCGCACAGAAGAGAGGCAGCGGCCAGGAGTGCGGCGAGGGTGATGCGTGAGGGCTTCATGGATATCTCCCCGTACGGTAAGACGAGCGGCAGCGAAGACCTGGACCATGCTGCCGCCCGGAGATTTGAGAGAAGGTTATGGCTTCGCTGTCTTGAGGATGTTGTGCCCGAAGTGGAAGGCAGGTCCGATTGAATAGCGGTAGCTCCAGCCGCCGTTTGCCAGGATGGCATTGAAGGGATGGTTCCATACTGCATCCAGTTGCGCGCGAACGCCGATGTGCTTGGTGAGAGCGAACTCCGCACCGCCGCCAACGCCGTAGGCTCCTGTCCAGTCTGAGATTGTTCCCTGTGGCGAGATATAGTTGCCGGCTTCGAGCGCACCGACAACGATCACGTCATCCGTATTGCTGCGGGGGTTAGCGGTTGCGGAGAGACGGAAGGCGGCAAGGCTGGGGTGGATGAACAGGGTCACCTTGGAGAAGTGGCGATAGTTGAAGGTAGGCCCCATCGTAAAGGTCTGCGTGGTTGCCGAGATGGGGACATCGACGACATAGGAAGGAGAGAGAACTCCTGCCAGATACAACTCTTGAATGCCCTGTGCAACGGCTGGGCTGGCCATGCTGGCGATCAGGCTTGTATTGCCGTACTGAACGCTGTAGTCAAAGCCTGCGCCCAGCCACGACCTAAGATCTTCTCCCGCCTGGAGATGAAATCCGTATTGCTGAATTCCGTTGAGTCCAGGGGTGTAAAGATCCGTAAAGCCGGTATAGACACCGTAACGGCCCACGTAACTCTGTTGCGCCGAGACTGCGGGTAGAACTGAGAGCGAGAGAACGAGCGCAATCAGCAGATAAAGAGGGTGACGATGGGTGAAGCGGACGGAGTGTGCCATGGTAGACCTCGATAAATTGGAGCAGTACTACGGTTTTGAACCGTTGAGTTGTGGCAGGAGGTTGGATAGAAACGCAGAGACAGCCTTCAGGACACCCTCAGATTGCTCCCGGTGCGGGAGGTGGCCTGTGTTGGGAAAGCTTTGGTGCTGCAGATGGGGGATCGACTCTCGAAGAGAGTCCAACTGCCGGGTGGTTCCGAACTCATCCTGTTCGCCCTGGAGGGCCAGGACGGGACAGGTGACGAGGGGCAGGAAGTCGCGAAGAGGAAAGATCTCCTTGGCCAGTCCTGCAGCCCATTGAGCCCAGGCGTAGAAGACGTCATCGGGCTGCTGGTGGTACTGGGCGAGGCGCTCCTGAAGTTTGCTCCCGGGGTAAGCCTCCGCCATCTTCCGGATAAGGCCGCCGGCGGCGCCGGTGGCGATCACGAAGGGGCTCTCCAGGATCAGCGCGCGGATGTCTTTGGAGCCAGCGCCGTTCGAGTCTGCGTTGCCAGGTTTGGCCCCGCGGGTAGTAGCTGCATACAGAAGCGCGATACCGGCGCCTTCACTGTGTCCGTAGAGTACGGGGTCGATGACATTGAAGTGATCCAGCAGGGCCGGGATTACCTCCTGGACCTGCCGAAGGTAGTCAGCGTCGGTACGTTTGGAGAGCGGTCCCTCGGAGTTGCCATGGCCGGCGCGAGAGTAGGCGATGACGTTGTAGCCTGTAGCCCGGACAAGGTCGTGGGGAAAGGTCTTCCAGTAGCTGACCGAGCCCAGCGCCTCATGCAGCAGCAGGATGCTGCCCCGGGCGGAGGGAAGCCAGTAATGTGCCACCTCCGTGCGCTTGCCGCCCAGAACCAGGTGTTGCTGCTGGGTGTGGACGGCTTGGTTGGTGATCGCAGGCGCGTTCATAGTGTCTCCATCCAGATGAGCTTCTGCTGGGAGGATTCCCAGGCAGCGAAGCGGGGGGAGAGACGCTGTTCGAGAGCGGCCCGGCGGACCTTCAACGTGGGGGTAAGAAGCTGGTTGTCAACCGTCCAGGGTTGCTCGGAGATCACAAGAAAGCGCAGTTGTTCGTGATGCTCCAGTTGGGCGTTGACCGACTCGATCTCCGCGGTAAGTTTGGCTTCAATGCCGGCGCGCTCCCCGGTATCCGCGATCTGCCGGCGCAGGGCAGGCGCCAGCACCGCCATGGCGAAAGGAGCTGTGAGTCCGTTGCCGAAGACCGCGACGGACTCGAAGAGGTACGAGACGGCCAGCAGTTTTTCAATCTGGCCGGGAGCGACGTACTTTCCTTTGGAGGTTTTGAACTCGTCCTTGATGCGGCCTATCAGGCGAAGCCGGCCAAGGCTGTCGATCTCCCCGCGGTCGCCGGTGCAGAAGAAGCCGTCCTCCGTAAAGACCTCCCGCGTGAGCTCCGGGTTGCGGTAGTAGCCGAGCATGTTCATGGGACCCTTGATTTGAACTTCGCCGTCAGGGGAGATTCGAGTGAGCGCCCAGGGACTGGCGTTGCCGACGTAACCGAGCCGTGCCTGGCCGGGCAGAGGGGCGTGCGTGATTCCGGTCTCGGTCATGCCGTAGCCCTCCACGAAGTTCAGACCCAGCCGCAGATACCACTGGATGATGGCCACTGGAGTTGCCGCACCCCCGGAGCAGATCAGCCGGGTCTCGCTGAGGCCGAGGCTGGAGGTGATCTTTTTGCGAATGATCCGGTTGATGATTGGAAGGGAGAGCAGAAGATTGAGTTTCTTCTCGTGAATCTTTTCAAAGACACTCTGCTGAAACCGGATGTAGAGACGCGGAATGGAGAAGAAGAGCGTGCAGCGGGAACGGGTGAGATCCGTGATGAAGGTGGGCAATCCCTCACTGAAGAAGATATGCATGGGAACGGTGAGGGAGTTCATCTCCACGATGGCGCGCTCGGCTACATGAGCCAGAGGAAGGTAGGAGAGGATTCGATCCAGGCCGGTGTCCGGGTTCACGCCGAAGGATGGCTCCATGGACTTGCCCATCAGGCTGAGGGAGCGGAAGGACTGCATCGCGCCCTTGGGCTCCCCGGTGGTCCCGGAGGTGTAGATGATGGTGGCGACATCGCCAGCGTCCCGGATGGGTTCGCCCTGAAGAGGGGCCTCGCTGGCCAGGATCTGAGACCATAAGACGCTTCCCGGGGGCGTGTTCCCGGCCGTGCAGTTGGGAAAGGCGATGTAGGGGAGGCGGTCGAAGAGCTCCTGGCCGAGTGGAAGCGGGTGATCCATTTGACCAATAAAGCAGGCAACGGCCTGGCTATGACGGATAAGCATGGCCAGGGAGGCGTCATTGGCGGTGGTGAACAAGGGGACGCTGACGTGGCCTGCCATCCAGATGGCGAAGTCCGCCATGATCCACCAGGCACAGTTCTTGCTGAGGATGGCGATGTTGGAGCCAGCCGGCCAGCCCTGAGCCTGGATCCATGCCGCGATGCGGCGGACATCCTGCATGGCGCTGGACCAGGTCCAGTTGAGGACCTCTCCGTTGAGCGGCTGGGTGAAGAGCGGTTGCGATGGCACGGTGCGTGCGATCGCATAGATTCGCTGCAGGGGTAGATCGCTATCGGGTAGTGCGGGGCCCACGGAGTTTTGTGCGGAGAGGTGGGCTTGGTCAAGGGAGAGCATCGATTTCCTTCCAAATTCCTTAACGCAGGGTAAGATAACCAAAAGTGACGACGTCTGTCACCTCCATTTTTTTACACTGCCTTTGCAGGGTGAGGACGGGAGGGCAGAATCACAGAAAACAATGGATCTGTGAGACGTTGTCGAAAGCGAGCGTTCGACATGGATACGTTGCAGGGTAAGACACTCTTTATCACCGGGGCGAGCCGCGGAATCGGGCTGGCCATTGCGTTGCGGGCGGCGCGGGATGGGGCGAAGGTGGTGGTTGCGGCCAAGACCGTAACCCCGAATCCCAAGCTTCCTGGCACCATCTACACCGCGGCAGAGTCCATTGAGGTTGCGGGCGGCAGCGCACTGGCGCTCGAACTGGATATACGCGATGAGGAGCAGGTGCATCGGGCAGTGGAAAGAGCGGCGACGCACTTTGGCGGGATCGATATTCTGGTGAATAACGCCAGCGCGATCAGCCTGACGGGAACCGCCGATACCGCGATGAAGCGCTTCGACCTGATGATGGGGGTTAATGCTCGTGGCACCTTTGTCTGTTCGCAGGCCTGTCTGCCCTATCTGGCCAAGGCGGAGAACCCGCACATCCTTACGCTTTCACCGCCGTTGAATATGCAGGCCAGATGGTTCAAACATCATGTGGCGTACACCATGGCGAAGTACGGAATGAGCATGTGTGTTCTGGGGATGGCGGAGGAGTTTCGCTCACAGGGGATTGCGGTGAATGCGTTGTGGCCGCGAACCATAATTGCCACGGCGGCGCTTCAGGTGATTCCTGGAGCACACCCCGAGCTCGGGAGGACGCCGGAGATCATGGCCGATGCGGCCCACTGGATTCTGACCCGGGAGAGCCGGGCGACAACAGGGAACTTCTTTATCGACGAGCAGGTGCTCTTGCTTGCCGGAGTAACGGATCTCTCCGCATACGCGGTGACTCCGGGAGAACCGCTTCAGACGGACCTGTTTCTGGACTGAGATGTTTTGCGAGGACGCCCTGGGCCGTGGCCGGCGCGGAGGGGCGGCGCTTCCAGTTCGGGAAGTCCGGATCGCGGATGATTCAAGGGCGGTTGCAGGCGATGTTGCAGGGAAGCTGCGGGTTGCGTCCCTGTGATCCAGCCGATTCGAAGCGCCTTCAAACGTGGTTCGCCGCTGCTTTTCGAATCAAAGAAGAATGCATATTCTGTGGAATAATGATGCGTTTAGAAGCTGACTGGCTCA
>JAJZDM010000160.1 GCA_021806005.1 Acidobacteriota bacterium
CGCGTTCTCCGCCGGAGGTGAGAATTCGATCCGCACCCGCGGCGATCACATCCTCCAAAGCCTGGTCCAGGTCGCGAGTCATGTCGAAGGCGCGGTGAAAGGTTACGTGCATGGGGCGCGCAGCGGACACCATCTCGGCGGTCAGCGCCGTGTCTATATCGCCGTCAGGCGTCAAGGCGCCCAGCACCACGCCGTCGGCCCCCAGGTCACGAGCCTCCTGAATGTCTGCGAAGATGGTGCGAATCTCGTTGGGGGTATAGCAGAAGTCTCCGCCGCGCGGGCGGACGATGACGAAGACGCCCAGCGTCACTGCGGCGCGAACCGAGCGGATCAGACCGGCGCTGGGTGTCACCCCTCCCTCGCGCAGGGCGGAGCAAAGTTCAATGCGGTTTGCTCCGCCCGCCTGCGCGGCGATCGATGAGTCCAGGGAGTCAACACTCACTTCAAGTGCGATCGACATAAATCAAGCTCTTATATTCCATCTTCAATTCTGTTAGTTACAGTTGTCGTTCAGGCCAGTGGTTTCTGGCGTTGCTGTCGGCAGAGTCTCTTGTCGCTGGTCAAGAATGGGGTTGATCCAACGATGGTTCGGGAGCAGCGGAAGATTGAATCCGCGGTGAAATCTTCGAAGGTGGCAGGCGGTTCCCAAAGCTTAGAGGATTCTGCAGATGGTCGCAGCACCGGGGTTGTCCCCGCTTCCCCCAGACCAGCACCGGGCGCAGACTACGTATTGAAGCTCAAAGAAACGGGATATCTTTCAGTGAGCATGGGTTGGGTTGGCTGAGTTGGAGATTCCGGCTGCCCGTTGGTATTCGGACAGCCGGAGTGGGTGGTTCGTTGGTGATGCAACCTTCATGCAAGCTACAGAAAGCATATCGTTGCCTGCTATGGAAATGCTTCTGAAGATGGATTGCACGTCTTGCGTTGTCTGCATTTACAAGAAGCTATCGCAAGTCTTAGAAGGTGTATTGCGCGGTCAACTGGATATACCGCGGGTTGAACAGAGAGACCGGTCCGTACTCAGTGTTTTCAATGGCACCGAAGTTGGAGTTGGTCACGGTTGCGCTGGGGAACAACAGGCCTGTATTTGAGTGGTAGGTCGATCCCAGGTTGAAGATATCAGCGCGGATCATCAAGGCCTGATTCTTCCAGGTATTGGTGGTCTTGCCGAAGCTCGCGTCGAAGTCGGTGTAGAACGGGGTGCGCTCGGGGCTCTTGTTGGTATTGCCGTAGCGTCCAAGTGCCGGTGTCGAATACTTTGCGGTATCAAAGGCTTCGGCCAGGCTCTTGTGGAAGCCTGGAGTGCTCTGGTAGGTGGAGTTGGCCAGAATGCGTCCGGCGTAGTACTCCGACATCTGATCGGTAGATTCACCCGCATTGATGGAGTAGGGGAATCCGCTTGAGAGTTGGTAGATGCCGCTTGCTGTCCAGCCTGTCACCAGCCAGTTCAGGTGGTGTAGATGGAACAGGTCATTCGGAATCTGATAAGCATAGGTTGCTACCATGCGGTTGGTCTGATCCGAGGCTGCCAGGCCATACATCTGGTAAGGATTCTGCGGGTCCTGAATCAGGTTGGGTTCGCCGTTGATCAGGTTGATGCCGGAGGTCAGGTCCATCGTCTTGGACCAGGTGTAGTTGACGTGGTAGGACAAGCCGTGGCTTTCACGCTGAATGAGTTGTACCTGGAGGGCGTTGTACGAGGACTGGAATCCGTTGTAGTTGCCGTAGAGGTAAGGAGGCATGTTCGCGTATGGCTCGCGCGTATCCATCGGTTGCATGTTCGGGTCAGCCAGACAGGCAGCCGAGGCCTGCGAGATGTCGACCGTTGAGTTGCACGGATCATTGGCTACGGTTGGAGGTGTCGCCGAACCGAGGATATCCTGGCTGGGTTGGCGCAGGCCGTGGTCGCCGACATATCCAATGTCCAACATCAGCGATGGCTTCAGTTGATACTGCGTGTCGAGGGTGTATTGTTCGTCGTAGGGATCGTGGTTGGTGGGCCAGTCTACCTGGTTGTACGGGAAGGCATAACCCGGCGTAACGAATAATTGATCCGCATTTACTGGAGCTGACCAGAGATTCTTCACAACACCCGTCGACTGTGTCCCCAGGCCAGTGGGTGAAGGGATGGTAGGCGCCGTTTCGTTGTACAGCGAGTCTTTGTCGAACTGGGTTCCGTCGTAGTAGCGGTTGTAGAGTCCGTAGAAGATACCGTAGCCGCCACGGATGACCATGCGTCCGTTGAATAATGCCGGGTTATAGGAGAAGCCGATACGCGGTGCGAAGTCTTTCTGGTCGATGGGCACCAGCGTGTTGGCGGCACCGCACTGCAGGAAGTTGGGATTGCCGCCAGCCGCAAGAATCGGCTGGGTAAAGCTGCAGTTGGCCCAGATGAACTGTCCACCGTTGGCTGTACTGAAGGCATAGCCGTCAGCATTCTTGGAGTGCAGGCTGGGAGGACGCTCCCAACGCAGGCCCGCATTGATCGTGAGGCGTTCCGTGGCGTGGATATCATCTTCGAAGAACAGGTTCCAGTTGTTGCCCCAAAGGACGAAGTCGTCTGTGGCTACCGGAGGAGGTCCGCTGGCGCTGCTGGTCTGGCCGAGGAGGAAGTCTGCCAGAGCATTTCCCTGGTACGGAGCGGTGGAGCTGTAGGCTCCGCCTTGTGCCAGAGAATCACCGGCGTAGCTAGGTACGGCAGCGGTAAACTCACCGTTGAAGTTCAGAGATCCGGTTCCGCCGTAGTTGTCGAACTCGGCTAGCTGCAACCTCATGTAGTTCAGGCCGAAGTTGAGGGTGTGACGTCCATGCACGTAAGTTATCGTGTCCGCGCCCTGATAGATGTCGTCTGTATAGGTAGTCGGCTCGCCGCCACCGAATCCCTGGTAGTTGAAGATCGACACCTGAGGCAGGTCGTAGGTTACCGGGTTTGGATTGGTATTGGCGAGTCCTATCTCCGCGGAGAGATCCGGGCCATATGCGGTGACTTGACTGTTATCAAAGTGATCGCGGCTATAACCCAGGGTCGCCTGGCTCAGCAGGTTGGGAGTGAAGGAGTGGTTCCAGGTTGCACCAAAGAGTTTGGGCAGAGTGAACACCTCTCCGCCCTGACCAAAGCGAATGCTGGTTGAGGTCTGGGAGAGGCTGCCAACATTGGCCGTGAGATAGACGTGATCCAGGCTGCCGATGTACTGGTCGATACGTCCGGTACCCACGCCCTGCTTCTTGGTTGTCTTGGTGTCAGCGGAGTAGTTGTAGCAGCTTGTAAGAATATGCCCGGACTCCGAACAGTTCGAGATATTTGCGGTATCAAAGTAGGCTGCGATCTTTTGCGAAACCGGATCCAGACGATTGGTCGGGATCTGGTTGTTGGGAAACGGGGTTCGGATGATGGGCGAGTTGCTTGCGCTGGCCCCCAGGTTCGGGTTGTAGTTCGGGTTTGGCTGGGTTGTCGCCGGGTCGTAGATGGGGAAGGGATAGGCGCTGAAGTTGCCGGAGAGTTCTGCAGCCGTAGGGACAAAGTCTGTACTGGGGGTATTGATCTGGCTGAACAAGCCTTCGTCATAGCTGACAAACCAGAACGTCTTCTTGCCGCTATAGATGTGGGGGATCCAGAGTGGTCCACCCAGAGTTCCACCAAACTGATCCTGATGGAACGGTGGATTGATGGGGGTCGTGCTTCCGGTGAGTGCGTTCTCGGCCGCCTGATAGGGGCTGCCGGGCTGGAACACATCCGATTCCAGGCGTTCATAGGCGGCGCCATGCAGGCTGCTGGTGCCGGATTTGATGTCCACATTGACCGAGGTAACGCCTTCTCCATACTGGGCGCCGTACATGCCGCTCATCATCTTGAACTCTTGAATGGAAAGCTCGTTCGGAATGTTGATGGGCACGCTGAAGAAGAAATCAGCATCGAAGATGCCGTCGATGCTGTAGTTGGTGGACTGGGCCTGAACACCGTTGGAACTGGTCTCCATGTACTGCGTGTTGAGACCGTGATAGCCCCAGTCCACGCCGGATCCGCCGGGCGTGATGTTGGTGCCGGCATTGGTGAGCATCAGGTTGGTAAAGTCACCGCCGTAGATCGGCAGCGCCTGAATCATGTTGGCCTGCAGCACCTGACCAGTTGTGGTGTCCGCCGTGTGGAGCATCTGGGTGGACGCAGTCACCTCTACGGTACTGGCTGCGGATCCAAGCTGAAGTTTGACATCCTGGCGCAGCGTCTGCTGCACCTCAAGGTTGAGGGTTTGCGAGACCGCCTCGCTGAATCCGGGGGCGTCTACCGTTACGGTGTATGGCCCGGGGTTGATCGCCGGTGCTGAGTAGTATCCAGCATGGTTTGTCCGGAAGGTCAAAGAGACGTTTGTGTCTTTATTCGTAATCGTCACTTTGGCGTGGGGTAATGCCGCGCCGGATGGGTCTGTCACGAGGCCGACAATGGTGCCCTGAGCGTTCTGAGCCAGAGCACTGCGACCGGTGTTCCACATGAAGAGTAGAACCATGACCAGGAGGGAGCTTGGGAGACCTCTTTTGATGCTTTTGAGATTCATTCTTTTTCTCCTAAAGAGGAAGACCGAAAGATTGCGCGGCGAAGTATGACACCAGCGTCGCAGGCCTGAAGTTACTATGCAGTTGGACCACACACTAATACACGAATGATTGTCATGTCCACAAAAATGAGCATTTTAATCAAAATAACCTACAAATGCTTCAAAATGACAGGATTGAAGCAAGAGGCCAATTTGATGCGCTAATCGATTGTTCAGTGATGAGTGATCGGACTTGAATGGTGAAAGGGGGCTGCAGCAGATTGTGGAGGCATTTTCTGGCAAGGGGGATGCGTGGAAGCGGAGGCTCTACCATGCCTGGATTTTGACTGGGGAGGGTGCGGGAGACTCACCTGAAACTCTCTGCGGCGTATGGCGACCATCCCGGATGCCGCTGTGCACGGCGCCGCAAACGATCAAAGGCGTTGGACCGCCAGAGTGCCACCCTCAAGGGGCACCGCTGTCCGAACGCATCGATTGATCTGGACGATGTGATCTGGACGGGTGAACTTGCGGTAAAGGAATGGTGAGGGAAGATTGGGGCGGCCAGTGGGGGTCGAACCCACGACATCCGCTGCCACAGAGCGGCGTTCTGCCACTGAACTATAGCCGCCGTATCGTTCTTGATTGTAGCATCCTGCGAAGCGGAAGCGAAGAGGGAGTTGAAGCAGGTGAAGAGAGAGGCTGCAGGAAACGGTGTGCTGGTCGCCCGTGCGGTGATCCAGGTGAAGGGAGAAGGGAGCAGGAGCCCGAAGGGGCTGGAGGGGAGGCGAGCCAACCCGGTGAATGGGATGGACATGGGGATCTCTCAGCTCTCTGGGGTGTGTTGGAGCGCGCCTGGCGCTCCGATCGGAGAAAGAATCTCCCGCCGGCGCGGCCGGGACGCGGACAGCGATAGCCGCGGGTAGGAGGCTCTGCGGGGTACTGGCTCTGTAGCCGACCCGCTGGCCATGCTCCGGTGGCTGTTGCTGGTATGGTTGGGAGTCTGGCCGAAGTCTGGCTGCCAATGAGTTGATATGATGGATCTGTCGGGGCGTAGCGCAGTCTGGTAGCGCATCTGCTTTGGGAGCAGAGGGTCGGGGGTTCGAATCCCTCCGCCCCGACCAATAGAATCAACAACCTGACTTTAAGGCCGGTTCCGCTGCAACCCCACTAAACCCCACGCGAGCGTATTCGAGGAGCTTGGTGTATGCTTCGAGCTTGCTGTCCAACCTTCCCTTTCCATACACATTCATCGTTGTGGTCACGTCCGCGTGCCGCATCATCTTCTGCATATCATCCTTTGTTGCATAGCCACTACGTCAGGACGACAATCTTTCCGCCAGCATTGTTTTCTTCCATGGCGCGATGGGCTTCAACAATCTCATCGAGATGAAATGTCTTACCATCTTGAAGCTTTAGAGTGCCACGCGCGATCTTTTGCGCCAGTTCGTTGAGCGGCGTCCGCATGAAGTCTTCGGTATCTCCTGTATAACTTGTCAGGTAGACTCCAGTTGGAATAGCGCCCATTGGAGCGAATTTTCCCAATGTCCATGCGTTTCCAACAATGCCTGTCATGCACACGATGCCACCTTCCTTCGCGCACAGCAGGGAGTCCTCCAGCGTAGTCGTTCCAATCAATTCGAGAACTTTTTCAAATCTTGCAGCACCTGACGTTGTAATCTGTGCAGCGATCGCTCCATCGTCAACGAGCACTTCATCGGCTCCCGCTTCGTTGAGCAAAGCGGTGCGTTCCGCTCGACGAGTTGTCGAGGTTACATGCGCTCCATGTGCCTTGGCGATCGCCGCTGCTGCCATTCCGACGGAAGTAGTTCCGCCACGAATCAGCAAGCGGTCCCCTTCGTGAAGACGAAGAGCCCGGAAGAGAGATCCCCAGGAGGTCTGAAGCATTTCAGGCATTGCACCGAGCACTTCCCACGGCAACTGGATGTGAATGATCTGAACTTCGCTTGCGGGAACACAGGTGTATTCGGCATAGCTGCCATCGAATTACCGGCCCATTCCTCCCATGCAGGTTGCAACCATGTCGCCTTGCTGGAACTCACCGCCTGGAGCATGTTCAACGAGTCCGACCGCTTCAATGCCGAGGACGCGCGGAAAATGAACGCCTGGGGAATGACCCTGCCGGGTGAAAAGTTCCGAGCGATTCAATCCAAAGGCCATGACCCGGATTAATACCTCGCCAGCTTTCGGCGTGGGAATCGGGAGAGCCTCGAGTTTCAGAACTTCCGGCCCCCCCTGCTTCGCGGATTACGACAGCCTTCATATCCGCCATCCTATTCCTCTCATTCCCATGCCAAACACTCCAATCCCGAAGGTTGAAGAGACTGCGCTGTGCTTCTATGCAATCGCCTGGAAGGCTGGACCGCGCAGGCTCTACGTTTGGTTCCGCAAAATACGCCCCACCTAATCCAGGCTGGATTAGATCGCGCCGATCTGCTTCATCAACCCCATGAGGTCGGGTTGACCAAACTCCTCGACGATCTTTCCTTCAGAGAAACGGTAGAAGTTTACAGCAGTCACTGCGATCTCTCTTCCTGAAGGAG
>JAJZDM010000161.1 GCA_021806005.1 Acidobacteriota bacterium
AGCCTCCCTGGGATGTTGACCCGCAGCCCGGCCATCCTTCCCGAGAATCTCAACCCTCCAGCCACTCCACCAGCGCCGAGGTCACCGCCTGCGGTTGCTCCAGAGGGGAGGTGTGCCCACACTGCGGAATCTTCACCAGCCGAGCCCCGGCTACCCAATCGGCAATCTCGGCTGCCAGCTCCGGCGGCGTCAGTTCATCGCCCTCCCCCACCAGCACCAGTGTTGGACAGTGAATCTCCCTCAACCCCGGCCGCGAGTCCGGCCGGCTCATGATCGCCGTCTGCTGCCGGATGAACCCCTCCACTCCCGTCTCCGCGGCCATCTGCCGAAAAAGATCCCGCAGAGACTCATCCTGCCAGCGCGAGCGGTCCACCAGCCGCGGGAAAAGAGCGTCGGAGATCTCCTGGATCGGAACACTACGCGCCCTTTCGATCTGCCCACGACGATTGGCCGTCTGCTCGGAGGAGTCCGGCCGGGCGCTGGTATCCAGCAGCGCCAGCTTCACAACCCGCTCCGGCGCCTGACGCAGGATCTCAAAGCTGATATAGCCGCCCATCGAGAGCCCGATCAGCGCGAAACTCTGCGGTGCCGCGGCCAGAATGGATTGCGCGATCTCCTCCACGCTCTCCTGGTGGCTATGTTGCGCAACGCTCACCGGTCCGAACCTCCACAGCGAAGGAAGCTGCTCGGCGTACAGCCGCGGCGTAAACAGAAGACCCGGGATACAGACAATCGGAAGCTCGTTCATCATGAAAACTCCTGCCGGAATACCAACCCCCAGAGCACAGCCCTGAAGGAGTCAGGCAAGCCCGGAGTCATCGATCCCCTCCGCGCCGCCCATCCGCAGCAAGAGCCTGCACCCGGCCGGGCTGGCAGCCGGCCTTTGTCCATCATCGTAACTTCAGCGTGGTCAGTGCAAACAGGGCAAAAACCAACGCCATGATCCAGAACCGGGTAATCACCTTGGACTCTGACCACCCCAGCAGCTCAAAGTGGTGATGCAGCGGCGCCATTTTGAAGATCCTCTTGCCGTTACGCAGCTTGTAGCTTCCCACCTGCAGAATCACACTCAGAATCTCCAGCACAAACACTCCGCCGATAAACGGCAGCAGCAGCTCCTGTTTGATGATCACCGCAACCGTGCCAATCACTCCTCCCAGCGCCAGCGACCCTACGTCGCCCATGAAAACCTCGGCCGGATGCGCGTTGTACCAGAGAAACCCGATGCTGGATCCAACCATCGCCCCACAGAAGACGGTGAGTTCACTCACCATCGGCATGCGCTGCAGCTCCAGATAGTCGGCAAAGACCACATGTCCGCTCACATACGTCAACACCGTCAGGGCCCCTGCAGCAATAATCGTGCACCCGATCGCCAGTCCATCCAGTCCATCGGTCAGATTCACCG
Source organism: Acidobacteriota bacterium (assembly GCA_021806005.1). Classification (GTDB taxonomy): domain Bacteria; phylum Acidobacteriota; class Terriglobia; order Terriglobales; family Acidobacteriaceae; genus Granulicella. Next base: position 1,409 of record JAJZDM010000161.1, read on the forward strand.
CGTTGCTCGAACCCGTAATCACCAGCATCACAAACACCACAAAGGGCAGAAAGGCCAGCGGCCATAGGTGTGGGTGGCTCAGCAGCGGCGTGATAATCAGGTCTGGCCGAAACCGCTTCACGAACGGAACCATCAGCCGTGTGGAGTACGCATGCTCGCTGCGCATCACCAGCAGCGCCACCGCGATCGCTCCACTGGCCACAAACTGCAGCACCAGCTTCTGCAACGACCTCAGCCCCAGGTTCCTCTTCTTTACGACCTTGATGTAATCATCGGCAAATCCGATCGCCCCAAAGGCGATGGTGGCAAACATCACAATCCATATATAGGGATTGGCCAGGTTGGCCCACAGCAGTGTAGGCACCAGGATGGAGATGCAGATCAGCACCCCGCCCATGGTCGGCGTTCCACCCTTCTTCTGGTGGCTCTTGGGTCCTTCCTCGCGAATGTACTGCCCAATCTGGAACTGGCGCAGCCGATCAATCACAAACGGCCCGATCAGCAGTCCGATCAGCATCGCCGTCATGCTGGCAAAGGCGCAGCGGAAGGTGACATAGCGAAAGATCCGGAAGACCGGAATGTACGGGAACAACTTCTGGTAAAGCAGCCAATAGAGCAACGGATCTCGCCTCGTTCGTGTCTTCGAATCAACTCATCAAATCGCGGTTCTGGGCCCATCTTAGAGCATTTTTCCTGTTGTTGGGCGCCTCGGGAAGAGCGTGCATCGCCGTTTTCCTTTGCGGGAAAACACCCACCAGGATCAAGGCGTCGCGCTGCGCCTGCAGGGAAGATGCTGTACCGCTCCTGCTTGTGTGCTCTTCGTGCGCAACTTCAGCATCCGGCCCGTCGCCCTCCTATCCAGCATCCAACGACTCCAGGGCCCGTTCCAGCCGGACACCCCGTGAGGCCTTGAGCAGCACCACATCGCCTTCGCGCAGATTCTCACGCATCCACTCTCCCGCCAGCTCCGGAGACTCGACGAACTCCGCCTGCGCCGGGCCGGACCCCTCGGCCAGGGTTCTTGCCCCGTCCACCAGCTCCCGTGCCAGCCCGCGAACCCCCAGCACCACGTCAATCCCCTGCATCGCCGCACCACAGGCTGCATGCAGCCGCGCACCCTCCGGCCCCAACTCCAGCATCTCTCCCGCCACCACAATCCGCCGCCGGGCCTCGGACCTGCGCAACGCCTCCACCATCGCCTCCAGCGCCTTGGGATTGGAGTTGTACGTGTCATTCACAATCTCTGCACCGCGCCACACAATCACATTGCCGCGCTTCTCCGCGGGCCTCATCTGCTCCAGGGCCCGGCACGCACCGTCCACATTCACGCCGCGCCTCTGCCCCACGGCCACTGCGGCCAACGCATTCATCAGATTGTGCCGCCCCGGCAGAGAGAGCCTGACCCTCCGCCGCAGCGGCTGCTCCATCGCCAGGCGGGGCTCCAGCACCAGATCAAACCCGATCCCTCTTAGCCCCTGATCCTCGATCGCCTCTGCGCGCACCGCGCAATCTGCAGTCGTTCCATAGAGCACGGTACGGTCCTCGATACCCCTTGCAAAACCCCGCACTCGCACATCGTCACCATTCAGGAAGGCGATGCCATCCCCGGGCAGCGCCTCCACCAGTTCATACTTGGCGCGCGCAATCCCTTCGATCCCATCGGCAAAGAACTCCAGGTGCACCGGGCCCACGTTGCTCACTACCGCCCAGTTCGGCGCCGCAATCGCCGCCAGCGCACGGATCTCACCCGCATGATTCATGCCCATCTCCAGCACCGCTGCCTCGTGCTGCGGCTGCAGGCGCAGCAGCGTCAGCGGCACGCCAAAGTGGTTGTTCAGGTTCCCCTCGGTCTTCAGCACCTGGAACCCCGTCGCCAGCACCGCGGCTATACACTCTTTGGTGGTCGTCTTGCCGGCCGAGCCGGTCACTCCAATCAGGATCCCGCCCCAACTCCGCCGCACCTGGCGAGCCAGCCGTTGCATCGCCCCCAGCACCCCATCCTCGCCTTCGCCGCCGTCTGCCTTTACCCGCAGAAGCCGTTCCTCCGGGACCCCCGGCGGCGGCGTCCAGCCTTCGCTCACCACGGCGGCCACTGCGCCCCGGCCCAGGGCGGACTCCACGTAAGCATGCCCATCCAGCCGCTCACCACGCACCGCAAAGAACATCTCCCCCACGCCGACGGTCCTCGAGTCAATCGAGTAGCCCACCGCCTCCGCGCTGCGGTCGAACCCTCCATGCGCCTGCATCCAGACCTCAATCTGTCCCAGTGTCAGTCTCATGCGCTCACCCCTGTCTCTCCCCGATCTCTCTTCTCTCCCATCACCATCCCTGACCGCTACTCCATCTCCGCATCTCTCGCGCCCGCCCGCAGACCGCGCAGCACGCCCTCTGCCTCGGCCACATCGTCAAAGGGAACCACCTCATGCGCAAAGCTCTGCGTCTTCTCGTGCCCTTTGCCGGCCAGCAGCACAATATCTCCCGGCCGCGCCAGGCCAATTGCTCTCGCAATGGCCGCCCTCCGGTCAACCTCCACCAGACACTCCGCAGGGCCGCCGGCCACAAGCTCCGTCTTAGCCTCGCGGACGCCCGCAAGCACCTCTTCGATAATCCTCCGTGGATCCTCACTGCGCGGATTATCGCTGGTCACCACCGCCACCTCGCTGCCCTGGGCCGCGACCCTGCCCATCCTGGGCCGCTTGCCGCGGTCTCTGTCCCCTCCACAGCCAAACATCGTAATCACCCGTCCACCCCGCTCCCGCACCAGATCCCTGGCCAGCGCAATCAGGTTGGCCAGCGCATCCTCCGTGTGGGCGTAGTCCACCACCACGGCAAAGCCCGCAGCCTCAGAGCCGTTCACCACCTCAAATCGTCCCGGAGCCGGACGCAACTGCTGCGCCGCCCCGGCAATCTCCTCCAGCGTCAGCCCCCGCGCATGGGCTGCGCAACTGGCGGCCAGCAGGTTGGAGACGTTCACTCGTCCGGTCAACGGAGCATCCATCGCGACCGCGCCCTCCGGCGTCCGCATCCGGAACCGCATCCGCCCTGCGTCAAACACCAGATCTTCGGCACTCCAGTCGCCGCGCCCGATCCCATAGGTCACCCGCTGGCAGCCCGCTGCCGCATCCAGCATCGGCCCTGCGGCCGGATCATCCGCATTGATCACCGCTACCCGCGGCGGAGCCGCCCCAACTCCCTCAAACAGCCGCTGCTTGGCTCGCTGGTACGCCTCCATCGTCCCGTGATAATCCAGATGATCCTGGGTCAGATTGGTGAAGATCGCCACATCCACGGGAATGCCCCATACCCGCTCCTGATCGAGTGCGTGCGAACTCATCTCCATCACCGCCTCGCTGCAGCCTTCCTCCACCCCCTCGGCAAAGACCGCCAGCAGATCCCGGCTCTCCGGGGTGGTATGCTCGCTCTCCAGCACCCTTCCAGCCAGATGGGTCTCGATCGTTCCCACCAGAACGCAGCTCCGCCCCACCCGGCTCAGCATCTGCTCCAGCAGAAACGCGGTTGTCGTCTTGCCGTTGGTCCCGGTAACCGCGCTGATCTTCAGCCTCTTCTCCGGAGCCCCGGACACCGCCGAACTCAGCTCCGCCAGCGCCCTCCGTCCTCCATTCGCGGCGCGATCCACCAGCGCCAGGGCCAGTTCCGGCCGCCGCGTCCGCAGCTCCTCAAACACCTCGGGTGAGTCCGTCACAACTCCCACCGCACCGCTATCGATCGCCGCATCCACATAACGGTTGCCATCGGTGACGCCGCCGCGCATGGCCACAAACACATCTCCGGCACTCACCCGCCGGGAGTCATACTGCACCCCGCACACCTGCGAGCCACCTGGCCCGGCGGTCTTCACTACGCTCACCGCCGCTATCGCCTCGTTCCACTGCATATCTCAAATCCTTTACAAATCCTGAATCAAGCCAGCACGCATACTCGGTGCCCCCAATCCATCGGCTCCGGAAGATCAAGCCAGCCAAACCTCCTCGCCGACGACCAGCCCTCCAGCGGAGATCAGCGCGCGAACCGCACCACTATCTCCGTTCCCAGCGGCACCATGGTTCCGGCTGCCGGAGCCTGGTCCTGGGCGAGCCCACTCCCCAGCATCCTCAGGCGCAGTCCCATCCCTTCGGCCTTCTCCACCACGGTGCGAAGATCGCTGCCGTGGAAGTCCGGCACCGCAACGCGCCTGCCGGCATCAACCACCACCTCTCCATTCCCGCGCGTCTGCACCGACGGCAAGATCACAGGAGCATCTACCTTCCCAGCGGAGGCCACCTCCCCTAGAGAAGACATCGTATTCCCATTCTTGTGAAAGTCCTCTACCACCTTCTGCGGGAGCGCCCCCGGCGCCGGCATCGGGCGAGTCCGCTGTTCCTCCTCCGCCATCTGCCCGGAGCTGCCGGTAGCCTCAGCCTGCGACTGGCGTAGAGGATCATCCGCAGGCAGGCTGTTCACCTCGTCGTAGATGGCATTAAGATCGCCGATCTGCTGGTCCGGTTCGTCGTCCGGCTCCGCCGTATTCTGCACCTCTGCCATCTGCTGCTCAGTCTGCAGCGGCTCATCATGGGGCACGCCAAGATACTCCAGCACCTCCTGGGCCACCTCACGGAAGACCGGAGCCGAGACTGCCGTGCCGTAGCGGCTGCCCACCGTCGGATTGTCGATGATCACCGCAACCGAGATGGCAGGATGATTCACCGGCGCAAACCCCGCAAAGCTGGCCACCACATTGGTGTGCGAGTAGGCGTGCGTCACCGGATCCACCTTCTGCGCTGTCCCCGTCTTGCCCGCCGAGCTATACCCATTCAACTGGGCCGGCTTGCCAGTCCCATCCAGCACCACGGCCTGCATCATCTCTCGCATCACGGCCGCCGTCTGCTCGCTGATAACCCGGTGTGCCCCATCCGGCAACTTCGCCGGCAGACCCTCCTCCGGGCGGAAGGGCTCTGCGACCAGCTCTGCCTCCGGACCCTGGCTGTTCTGGCTCCGTTCATCGGTCGCCTGTAAAAGCACATGCGGCGGCAGGTAGACGCCCCCGTTGGCGATTGTCGAGACCATGGTGACCAGTTGAATCGGCGTCACAGCGACCTCCTGTCCAATGGCGAGGGAAAGAATGCTGGTCGCTCCCCAGCGGCGCGGCGCGCGCAGCAGACCGCGTGTCTCACTCGGTAGTTCAATCCCTGTGCGCTGCCCGAATCCAAACGCCCGAATGTACTTGTAGAAGGTATCCGGCCCCACCTTCAACGCCATCTTCGCCGCCGCCACGTCGCTGGAGATCTCCAGCGCCTTCTCCGTCGTCACCAGCCCATAATGGTGCCGCCGGTCCTCCTCATCGTCATGCAGCGTCCGTCCGTACATGGTCATCTCACCGCCCTGGCAGTCCACCATGTCCGTCGGTTTCACCCCCGCCGCATCGATCGCCGCCGAATAGGTCACCAGCTTGAACGTCGATCCCGGCTCATACACATCGCTCACCGCCAGGTCCGTCAGATCCCGAGGATCCACATGCAGCGGATCATTCGGATTGAACCGCGGGCTCACCGCCAGGGCCAGAATCTGTCCCGTATTCGGATCCTGCACCACCACCGTTCCGTGCAATGCCTTCACCTTGGCCATCTGCGCATCCAGCGCCTGCTCGGCCATGTACTGGATATTCGCGTCGATG
>JAJZDM010000023.1 GCA_021806005.1 Acidobacteriota bacterium
GAACCGGCAGCCATATTAAACGGAGGGTTCGTGGCCGGTTCTGGTCCTTCTGCGGAACGATCCTGCTGGCCTGCGGCTGGAGGCGGGAGAGAGGCTCCAGCCGCGCAAGGGAGGCAGCCTGGAGAGCGGGCGATGCAGGAGGCCGCTGCGGAGGTGATCCATAAGCGAAGCCTTCCCTGCGTGGGGATTAAATGCCGCAAAGATCAGATAACAAGAGATATAAGACTGTGAAGACAAGATGAGGTCTGACCGTCAACTGATGCGGGGATCTTGGAGCCCGGGACAATCGAGGAGACCGCGGCTACCTGCAGAGGCAGGGTCATTCTTAATTGTCGCCGGGCCGGGAGCGCTCTCCCTGGGGTCCAGTCGGGGGTCTTTGCAAACAGGGGGTGGTTCCGCGACCGAGGAAGCAGCGATCTGAGAGGGTCTAGCGGCCAAAGCCGGCAGATCCGGTGGGATCTCATCGGAAGCAGGAGAGCGAGTTCCCCTGGGAGAGGAAGTCTCCTAGCCAATGTGGAACTGATTTTCCACTTTTCCCGTCAACGTGCATCACTTTCGCATGCTGGAACCGGAATCTTCCGGCGCCAAGTCTGAGAGTCTGGCGAATCAAACCTGGTAGTAATCAGATAATAAAAGACTTATTGGATAGATGGATGTTGCTGATGAAAGAGTGCATGCAATTTTTTGCGTTTGGCTATTGCAGTGCATGTGGTGATAGCGCCAAAGGAGATTTCATGAAAGTGGAGCAGCAAAGAGAGAGGTTGTGGCTCGCGTCGTTCCGTCCGGCTCTGGTTTGGGGGATGGTGTTGGCGCTGATGCTGGCTCCGGTTCCGGGACTGTTGGCCCAGTCGCTGGCGCGGCCGGTGATCACCCCCGCGCAGAAGCCGAGCCAGCCGGTGGCGAGCACCCAGCAGACAGGGGCTGCGGAGGACGCCTCGACCTACCGGATCGGCGCACAGGATCATCTGCAGATCACGGTTTGGCAGGAACCGAGTCTTTCTGGAACCTTTCCCGTGCGTCCGGATGGGAAGATCTCGCTGGTACTGCTGGGGGATGTGCCCGCCGCGGGAATGACGCCCATGGACCTGGCGCATGAATTGACGGTGAAGCTGAAGAAGTACATTCAGGACCCGGTTGTCTCGGTGGTGGTAACGACCGTGGATAGCCAGAGGATTTATCTGGTAGGAGAGGTGCAACACACCGGGCCGATTGTGCTGACGCCGGGAATGACGCTGCTGCAAGCCATTGCATCGGCCGGCGGTCTGACACCGTACACCAATGGAAAGCATAGCTATATTCTGCGCGGTCCACAGGGACATCAGCAGAAGATCCCCTTCAACTACAAAGCAGCCCTTAAGGGCGATAACCAACAGGACGTTCCCCTCATGTCCGGGGATACGATCGTGGTCCCATGAGGATATCCATGAAGAACTGCCTTCTGGTTTCCATGCTCTTGCTGATGCAGGGAGTATCGGCGCAGGGACAAAATGAGCCAATCGTGAACCAGCCGAGCTTTGGATTCTCACTGCCGCGGGTGGAAGGAACCTTGTCCTACGCCATCAGCGGATCGGAGGCGGCCATGACGGGCTTTGGTACGTCTGGGGTTGCGTATATGACCTCGCTGAGCGGGGATCTGGCCTATCTGTCGTCGAGCGTCAGCGATCCATTCAGCCTGGTGTACTCAGGCGGGTATATGTACTTTGATGAGCCGGGATATCCGTCGAACACGACCTTTCAAAATCTGGCGGCCTCCCAGGTGGTGACCACCAAGAACTGGATCTTTACGGTTGAAGATGGGTTCAGCTATTTGCCGGATTCGCCGACGATGGGGCTGTCGGGAATTCCCGGCCTGGGAGACATCAGCGTGACCCCGGTGCAGAATGGGCTTGAGCCGACGCGAAGCATCTTTTCAAACTACGCGACCCAGGTGGGAAATGGCCTGACCGGCCAGGTGACGCGCACGATCTCCGGGAATCTCTCCATGGTCGGATCCGGATCCTGGCAGATTCTCGATTTTACAAGTGGAGAAAACATCAACTCGACCGAAGAGATGGGAACGCTGGGACCGCTGTACCGCATCAACGCCAATAGTTCGGTGAGTGCGGACGTGATCTATACGTACACGACGGATTCCATCCAGGGGCTTGTCCTTCCCTTTACGACCGAGGCGATCTCCGTGCAGTACCAGCGGCAGGTAACGCCACTGCTTAGCTTCACGGTCGCCGGCGGTCCGCAAAGGACGTATGCAACGGGGCCGGCCGAGGCGCTGTTTCCCGCCCAGATCTCCATGGTGGGCAGCGCAGGACTGGTCTATCAGCGCAAGATGACCAGCGCCAGCCTCTTCTTTGCGCGTGGCACCAATGCGGGTTCCGGCATGGTATTTGGAGCGATGACGGATTCGGTGACAGGAACCCTGACCCGGCAGTTCAACCGGGAGTGGCAGGGCGCGTTGACCGGCTCCTGGGCCAAGAGCACGGCGCTGGCGCAGGTGGAAGGATACAGCCTGGACTACGACTCGACCGCCGCAGGAGCGCAGATCTCGCGCAGCCTGGGCAAGGACTGGTCTGCGTATTTCAGCTACTCGGCCGTAGACCAGACCTCAACGGGTCAGGGAGTGGGACAGGCTGCGTTCAGCGGCCTGGAACAGACGTATGCGGTTGGGGTGACTTACTCTCCAGCCGCCCATCACTTTGGGCAGCAATAAGGATACGCACATGCTAGGTCATCGACCCCTGAACCTTGAAGACTACATCGGCATTCTGAAGCGCAGAGGCTGGATCGTCACCATTCCGGCGCTGCTGATTCCGATCCTCGCGGTGGCGATCAGCTATCGGCTGACTCCGCAGTACACCTCGCAGACGCTGGTGCTGATCCAGCCGCAGACGGTGCCGGACGCGTATGTGAAGCCGATCCTTGCCCAGGATCTGGACAGCCAGCTGGCGTCGATGAAGGAGCAGATTCTGAGCCGGTCCAGGCTGGAACCGATCATCCAGCGGTTCAACCTTGGCGGCGCGGGGATGGACATGGATGACAGAGTCGCCAGCACCCGCAAGGCGATCGGGATTACACCCATCCACTCGGAGACCACAGGATCGGGTGGACTGCCCGGGTTCTTTATATCGTTCACCGCTCCGGACCCACATACGGCGCAGTTGGTATGCCGGGAGATTACCTCTCTGTTTGTGAGTCAGAATCTGCAGTCCCGCGAGCAGTCTGCGGAAGGAACGACGCAGTTTCTTCAGGGACAACTCGAACAGGCCAAGCAGGACCTGGACTCGCAGGATGCGAAGCTGGCGGAGTTTCAGCGGGAGCACATGGGCAACCTTCCCGATCAGCAGGATTCGAACATGGATATGCTGAACAGCCTGAACACCGAACTGGAAGCAGCGACGCAGGCTTTGACGCGGATGGAGCAGGACAAGTCGCTGGAAGAGGCGATGATGGCGCAAGAGGCGCGCCAGGCCGAGGTGGCGCCGGGGCAGAAGTCCAGTCCGGAGCAGCAGGCGGTTCAGTTGCAGAAGCTGGAGACGCAACTGACGGATCTGCGCACCCGATATACGGCCGATTACCCTGATGTGCTGGCTTTGGAGCGGGAGATCAGCGATCTGCGCAAGCAGATGGCGGCGGCGCCGCCCACACCAACCACGACAACCACGGCGCCGGTTCCTGTGACGGACTCACCCGCCGCGCTGCGGATGCGTTTGCAGCTCAAGGCCCTGAGCGATGCGATCCAGCAGAAGAGGCAGCAGCAGGCGGCGATCCAGGCTCAGATTCGTCAGTATCAGAGCCGGATCCAGTCGACGCCGCTGATTGCGGCGCAGATGAAGGATCTGACGCGCAATCATCAGACCGCTCAGGACTTCTATGACAGTCTGCTGGCCAAGCTGAATCAATCGCAGATGGCAACCGATCTGGAGCGCCGCCAGGAAGGAGAGCAGTTCCGAGTGATGGACGACGCCAATCTGCCTGACGCACCGACCTTCCCGAAACGTCCCATGTTTGCCATCGGAGGATTTGTGGCCGGACTGGGACTGGGTCTGCTGCTGATCGCTTTCCTGGAGTACAACGACAAATCCCTGCGCTCAGAACGTGACGTATGGGCATTTACCAAGCTGCCGACGCTGGCCACGATCGGCAAGGTGCAGGAGGCCAAGAGTACGCGCAAGGCAAAGGCGTCTCCCGGCGGTGCGCTGCCGAGCGATCGTGTGAAGAAGGATATCCCTGCAACCAACAAATCTCTTGCGAACGCTGGTGGGTAGACCATGTATACAAAGTTTTTCAATCTTCAGATCTGTCCCTTTGGCACCAGCCCCGATCCGCGGTTTCTTTACATGATGCCGCACACCCGGGAGGCGCTGGCCGGATTGGAGTATGGAATCGCGGAGCGCAAGGGCTTCACGGTACTCACCGGAGAGGTGGGAACGGGAAAGACCACGCTGTTGCGTTCGGCCCTGGGGTCGCTTGGACAACAGCGCGTCTCCACGTCGTTTGTCTTCAATCCTCTCTTGGACCCGCTCGATTTCCTGGAGTTCGTGCTTACGGACTTCGGCCTGACGCCGGACTCGCGAACCAAGTCTGGCATGCTGCTGCAGCTCAATCGCTGGCTGATCGAACGCTTTCGCAGGCAGGAGACCTGCGTGGTGGTGGTCGATGAAGCCCAGAATCTCTCCTGGGAGCTGCTGGAGGAGATTCGCCTGCTGACCAACCTGGAGTCTTCTTCGGGAAAGCTGTTGCAGATTGTGCTCTCCGGCCAGCCGGAACTGGAGGAGAAGCTGCGTCATCCAAGCGTCCGGCAATTGCGGCAGAGGATCTTCCTGTGGTGCAGAACTCAGCCACTTACGATGGAGCAGACGGGGGAGTATATCGTGGAGCGACTCCGCATCGCGGGCGCCAACCATACGATTTTTTCGCCGGAGGCGGCGCAGCTTATCCATCGTTACAGCCGGGGAATTCCACGAACGATCAACCTGATCTGCGAGCACTCGCTGATCCTTGGTTACGTGGAGCAGATTCCTCTGATTCCAGGGTCGCTGATCGACCATGTAGCAGAAGATCTTGAGCTGACCATGCAGTCTTATCTGATGGCCCCCGCCGAGGTGGGAGCCGGAGGTTATAAAGCGCCGCTACATCCGATGGAGATGGGCGCCAACAGAGTGATGAACTCGTTTCATCGCGAGCCGGGGAGAAACGGTCAATGAGCCATATTTATGAAGCCTTACAACGGGCGGAGGCTGAACGGATTGCCGGGCTGGAGGCACTTGTCACGGCCCCGCTGCCGGAGTATGAACCGGAGCACCCCAGCCTGGCGAGCTCGCTGGCGGCCCACAGGTTGCAGGGTGCTGAACTGGGCGCTGCGGCGGTTGCAGAGGCAACACCGGAGAAGCTGCTGACGCCCGGGTTCTTCGACCGAGTGGCGCGCAGGCCATGGAATCCAATGCTGGAGCAGTTGCCGGCGCTGGAGAGGGGCGGGGTATCGGTGGAGCAGTTCCGCAGCTTGCGCGCGCGGGTTCAGGAGTTGCGCGATCTGAAGCCGCTGAAGTCCGTACTGGTGAGCAGCGGACTGCCCAAGGAGGGCAAGAGCTTCATCTCCGTGAACCTGGCGATCAACCTGGCCCGGCATAAGAACAGCAAGGTGCTGCTGATCGACGGGGACATGCGCTGTTCGAGTTTGCACCGGTACCTGGGCTGCGAGGTGCATCCCGGTCTCTCTGAGTATCTGGCGGGCAAGGCAGAGATTCTGGAGGTGATGCAGGCTCCGGAGGAGATGACAGGCCGTGACCCGATGATGGCCTCTGTGCTGGAGAACATCACCCTGATACCCGGGGGCGACGGTGGGGATACGGTGGCCGATCTGACGACCAGCAAGCGCTTTGAGGAACTGCTGACGGCGGTTAGCCCCTACTTCGAGTGGATCGTTATCGACTCGCCTCCGGTGCTGCTGGTCTCTGATGCGGTGAACCTTGCTCGATCCAGCGATGCGGTGCTGCTGGTGGCGCGCAGTGGCGTGACCACGTTTCCAGTGGCTCAGCGTGCTCAGAATGAGTTGAAGGCCGCCAATGTGATCGGGTTTGTGCTGAATGCGGTGGACAAGCCGCCGATGAGCGGGAATTACTACTACCGTTATCAAAAGACGGCGGTATGAGCGGGATTGTGGTGCTGTCATGATCAAACTGCTGAACGTCTACTATCCGACGCGAACGATCATCCTGTTGATCTGCGAGGTGCTGATTGTGGGGGGATCGTTCGTCCTGGCATCAGCACTGGTGCTGGGGCCGAGGACCTTCTTCGTCCTTGGGCAGAGCCACGGCGGCTTGAAGATCACTCTGCTGACGGTAAGCACGATTCTGGGCGCTCACTACTTCGATCTCTACGAGCCGCAACAGGTCTCCGAGCGCTGGCAGATCTACCTGCGGCTGATGGTGATTATCGGCTGCCTGGCGATTGCGCTGTCTCTGATTGTCTACCTGTTTCCGCAGGCTGCGATTGCCAGGTTTGTCTTTCTGCTGGGCCTGATCTTTGTGGTGGCATCCTTGATCGCCTGGCGCAAGGCCTTTGAATGGATCAGCGGTCACCCGATCTTCCAGGAGCGGGTCTACGTTCTGGGAGCGGGCGAGCGCGCCAGCGAGATCATACGGACCATTGAGGCACACCGCGAATCCGGCATGGTGGTGGTCGGCGGCGATGCTCCGGCTACGGACAAGGCCGAGCGCAAGCGGGCGTTTGCCGAGGCGGTGCAGCAGATGGCCTCCAAAAAGGGAACGATCCACCGGATTGTGATTGCGCTGGATGACCGGCGCGGAGAGCTTCCCGTGGATGGACTTCTCTCCATGCGGCTCAGTGGTGTAGAGATCCAGGACGCCAGCGACCTGATGGAGAGGTTGAGCGGAAAGATGCAACTGGATGGGCTTCGCCCCAGCGATCTGCTCTTCTGCGAGGGCTTCCGCATGCGGCCATCGCAGCAAGTTTTGAGGCGAGTCGCCTCAACGCTGGTCTCTGCGCTGATTCTTCTCCTCTTTTTGCCGGTATTTCCCCTGGTCGTTCTGCTGGTGCGGATCTCTTCCCCGGGACCGATCTTCTTTCGCCAGGAGCGGGTGGGTTTGAATGGGAAGGTGTTCAAGCTGAGCAAGTTCCGCACCATGGTGGTGAACGCCGAAGCGGGCGGGGCCCAGTGGGCACAGAAGAATGATCCCCGCGTGACCCGCATTGGACAGTTCCTACGCAAGACCCGCCTGGATGAGGTGCCGCAGTTGTGGAATGTTCTGCGCGGAGAGATGAGCTTTGTCGGTCCGCGCCCGGAGCGGCCGCAGTTTGTGAACTGGCTGGCTCAGGAGCTGCCCTTTTACGATCTTCGCCATATGATTCGTCCCGGCCTGACCGGGTGGGCGCAGATCCGATATGGGTACGGCGCCACACTGGAGGAGAGCCGCGAGAAGCTTGCCTATGACCTCTACTACGTCAAGCATCAGACACTGGGACTGGATCTGCTGATCATGTTTGACACGATCAAGACCGTGATCCGACGGCGCGGAGCACAGTAGCCATGCAGCAAACAACTCCACCTGCAGAGGATGCGAGCGAAGACTTTTGCCTGGTTGCGGCCAGCAAGGAGTGAGGTTGATCTACTCCCCGTCCAGGTCCTGGCTTATGCTGGACGCTGGAAGTTATTGAACGCATCATCAAGCAACGAAACATGGTAGGACAGGGGCAGATGGCACGCTATCTCATCACAGGCATTGCAGGATTTATTGGATCTTCACTGGCGCGCGCGCTGCTCGATCAGGGGCACGAGGTGCGTGGCTTCGACAACCTCTCCACGGGAAGGATGGAGAATCTGGCGGAGATTCGCTCCTCCATCCAGTTTCAGGAGATGGACCTTCAGGATGAGAAGGGGGTGCGGGATGCGTGCGAGGGTGTCGACTTCATTCTTCATCAGGGCGCACTGGCCTCGGTTCCCAGGTCTGTGATGGATCCGCTTCCATCTCATCAGTCCAACATCAATGGCACCCTGAACCTGCTGCTCGCCGCCAAGGACGCCGGGGTTCGCCGCGTAGTCTACGCTGCATCCTCGTCCGCCTATGGCGATCAACCGACCCAGCCCAAGCACGAAGAGATGCTTCCCATGCCGCTGTCACCCTACGCGGTGCAGAAGCTTACCTGCGAGTACTACATTCAGGCGTTCTACCGCTGTTATGGATTGCAGGGCGTCTGCCTTCGCTACTTCAACATCTTCGGACCACGCCAAGCCGCGGACTCACCGTACTCCGGCGTGATTGCAAAGTTCATTTACATGATGATGGACGGGCAGACGCCGACCATCAACGGTGATGGGAGCACCAGCAGAGACTTTACCTTCATCGACAACGCGGTGAGTGCCAACCTCTTGGCCTGCCTGGCTCCGGACGAGGTGGCCACCGGGCGCGTCTTCAATGTGGGGACGGGCAAGAGCCACACCCTGGATGAGGTGTATGCGGGGATCGCGAAGATTCTTGGCTTCACTGCCAAGCCGATCTATGGTCCAACGCGCGCGGGAGATATTCAGCACTCGCTTGCCAGCATCGAACGTGCCCGGAGAGAGTTGGGATACCAGCCGAAGGCCGATTTTTACGCGGGCCTGGAGAAGACTGTGGCCTGGTATACCGCGGGGTAGATGAAAGAGAAGGTGCGGGCGGCCGCTGGTCCCGGTTCCTGCGCGATGGATAAGCAGCCTGCAAGCCCACATCTCCAAGAGCGAGAACGAGATGTGGGGAGCCCACACCCGCTTGCCGTGCTTTGCGGAGAGTGCTCTATGCCAGGGATGTCTTGGCCGCACTGTGGACGCGACGCAGGCTGTTGACCCGGGGGCGCAGGCCCAGGATCTCAAAGCCTGTCAGCCGGCTCTTGGAGACGTAGATCAACCAGTTATTTCCGATGGGATCTGCCGGAGCCATGAAGAACCCCGGGCCGACGATGTGGTCCAGAGAGTTGTGGATGATCCCTTCGATGGTCTCGCCGTCATCGAAACGAATACGAATCCATAAGCACTCCATGGGCGGCAGCCGGTTGTGGAAGAGCAGGTCGACGTGGCTGGTCTGGCCGGAGAAGTCCTTTACGAAGAAGACAGCCTTGATATTGGTCAGGGCGACGTCTTCTACCACACCGGAGTTCAGGTGGCGCAGGCGAATGGAGGTCAGCCCTTGAGCGTGGGAACCATCCATCTCCGCCGGCCATTGCGCGCGGTCAGCGAATCCTTTGAGGGTGTAATCTTCACCGCGAATCACGACCATGTAGGGATCGTCGGAGCCTTCCTGGGGCGGGAAGTGGTTCAGGCTCTCCGTCTTGGAGCCAGATCGTACTGCTTGATCTTGTACAGCAACGCCTTGTAACTGATCTGCAGTTCGTTTGCCGCTGCCTTCCGGTTCCATCCGTTCGCCTCCAGAATCCGTTCGATTGCCGCCGCCTCAGCGTCTCCCTTCAGACTTCGGACCAGTTGCTTCAGACCTGTGCCCTTGATCTGATCGGGAGAGGAACTGGCCTCAGCATTCAGATGGGAGAAGGGACTCAGGTCGGCAAGGATCGCCATCTCATCGCCGAGGATGAGAAAGCGATTGATGACGTGTTCAAGTTCGCGGCTGTTCCCCGGCCAGGAGTAGCGGCTCAGCGCATCCAGAAGATTTTTCGAGGGGACCATCGGCTTACCACCATACTTGGTGGCCCCTTTCTGCACGAAGTGCTGGGCGAGAACTGGAATCTCGTCGCGACGGTCGCGCAGAGGAGGAATGATAAGAGAGAAGCCGTTGAGCCGATAGTAAAGATCTTCGCGAAAGCTCTTCTGGGCGATGGCCGCCTTCATATTAATGTTGGTGGCGGCGATCACACGCACGTCTACCTTCATCGGCGCCCGGCTGCCGAGCCGGGAGAAGGTTCCATCCTGCAAGACCTGGAGCAGCTTGGCCTGCAGGATGGCGGGCATCTCGCCGATCTCATCGAGAAAGATCGTTCCACCGCTGCAGATCTCGAACTTGCCGGGTTTGGCTTTGACGGCGCCGGTGAAGGCTCCCTGCTCATAGCCAAAGAGTTCACTTTCCAGAAGATCCGCAGGCATGGCAGCACAGTTCACCTTAAGGAACATGCGTTCACTGCGCTGGGACATCTTATGGGTGTACATGGCCAGAATCTCTTTGCCGGTTCCACTTTCACCCATGATAAGAACGGGAATATCGGATTTGGCCACCAGGGCTGCCTGGGCCTGTAACTCGCGCATGCGCTTGTTGGACCAGACGAAGGAGTGGCTGTCGTCAAGCCGGATCTCCTGAGGCTCGGCGGAGGAAGCGCGGTCCACGTAGGCCAGATGCTCCTCGATGGCGGTCTCCAGGTTTCCATCCACAAAGGGCTTGAGGACGACACCCCGTGGCCCGATACGAGTGACGATCTCCAGCTCTTTGACCTCGGCCGAGCAGGAGAGGATGATCATCGGAACATCCGGGAGAGAAGCGCGCACGTGGGAGAGGGTGGGGAGCGACTGCTCGATGTTCTCCCATGCGAGCAGCACAAGATGGGGCTCGGGACCGCTGGCGCAGTGGCTGAGCAGCGAACTCTCGTCCGAGAAAAGGCTTAAACTGTACTGGCTGCTCAATACCTCACGCAGGTAATCGAGTACCGCAAGATTGGAGTCCAAGGCGAACAGTCGTGGCTTTGGCGTCTGCGCGAGCTTTGGAACGCCAAATGACATTGTGTTCGACATCGCGAGGCTCCTGAATTACCCGTGTCCGGTTCTGGCGACCGAAGTTCGCAGACGTTGGATGTTTACGTTCGATGCGCGGAAAGACAACATCCAAGCCCTGGATGAAGCAGGCTCCCATCGCCGTCAAGGTGGAATCAGTCTAGACGAACCAAAAGATAAAAGGAAGAACTTTGCAGTCAAAAAGGAAAAAAAATTCCACCTTGTTTGTATTAATCACTCGGTAAACAAAGGGATTTCCACCACATGCTGGATGCAATTCAGTGCATATGTGTGTTTCCAGAGGGCAAATTACTCCGGGATTACAGCAGGTGACGTATGGCCTCCAACGTGCACTGCTTCCGGGCAGGTTAGCAAAATCACAGATCGCTGGTAGGACATCCCTTTGGACCACTTCGTAAATTCGGCAGCATTTCTGGATCTCCCGCCATTGGATATCGTCTTTGGGCGCACCGCATCCATGCAGGCTGTTCGCCAGAAGATTGAGCGGGTGGCGACCACGGATGTACCCGTGCTGCTGCAGGGGGAGACCGGCACGGGCAAAGAGATCTGTGCGCGGCTGGTGCATGCCTTCTCCCGGCGCTCGAAAGACTCACTGGTGAAGGTGAACTGCCCTTCGATTCCGCAGACGCTGCTGGAGACCGAACTCTTTGGTTATGAGAAGGGGGCCTTTACGGGCGCCCATACGACCAAACGCGGACGTGTTGAGCAGGCCCACCTGGGCACGCTGTTTCTGGATGAGGTCGGCAGCCTGGATCTGATGGTACAGTCCAAGCTGCTGCAGGTACTGCAGGACGGAACCTTTGTGCGGGTGGGCGGACACTCTACGCAGTCGATCGAGACACGGCTGGTGTCTGCGGCGAACCGGGATCTTCGCAGCCAGGTGGAGGATGGTTCCTTCCGTCTGGACTTCCTGTACCGCATCAACGCGGTGACCATCAACCTTCCCCCTCTGCGGTCGCGGCGGGAAGACGTTCCACAACTGGTGGATTACTTTCTGGAGCAGCACGCGCGCACCTTCAGCCTCTCGCCCCGGCCGCTCTCCCGCAATGCACTGGAACTGATGCAGCGCTATGACTGGCCCGGGAACATTCGCCAACTGGAGAATATCGTCCGCAGCTATGTGCTGATCGGCAATGAAGAGATTCTGGCCGACGAACTGATGCCGCAGCAGGAAGTGAGCGACAGGGTGATGGCGGATATTGATCTGAGTGAGCCTGTCTCACTACGACACATCACCAAAAAGGCGACGCTCGATCTGGAGCGCCACATCATTCTCAAGGCGCTCCAGGCCAATAGCTGGAACCGCCAGAAGACCGCAAAGTGGCTTCATATCAGCTATCGCTCTCTGCTGTACAAGCTGAGCGAGGAGAGTGCCCCTGTTCTTCTGATGCCTTCCGCCCAGAAGCATGGTCCGGCGAAGGCTGCAGTCGATGATCCGTTGCGACGCAAGCTGAGCGTTCCGACACATCGCTGACGAGTGGAACGACGACAAAGGTATTGGACGCAGGCTTCAGAGTTGACTTGAGAGCATTGCACGAGGATCTCCGATGAGAATGAGATTTCGATTACCGCTATTCATCTTGTTGATGATCGCCAGTGTCGGTATCGGTACGATGGGGGTACACGCGTCCACGGACTGCCAGAATCTGTTTCTTGCCTATAAGAACCAGGTTGCAAAGCGTCTGCGTCACCGGGTGAGCGCGGCGACGCTGGCACGGTGGGCAGCCTGGAACAAAGCCCATCCCCACTACCACCCCACCAGGCAGGAGTCGCTGGACAAGATCAACTTCGTCTGTGGCGTTCCCACGATCCCTTCTGGAATGGATACAGCCGTCCCGCCGATAGCGCTGCCTCCGTTGCTTACCTCGATGACCAACACGTTTACCGCTCCCAGCCTACCCGGGGTTACGGTGGCGAACCTGGCGCCCCCGGATACTCCGGGAGTGCCTCCGAGCGGAGATCCGGTGTACCCTACGGTGCTCTCCCCTGGTCCTCCGGGGAGTTATAGCCCACCCTTGTCGGCGACGCCTGAGCCGGCAAGCCTGGTCTTCATGACCACGGGGGTTGTGACGATCTCCGGGATGGCGCTGTGGAGACGGCGGCCCAGGATGGTCCCCCAGTCTCCGGCGGAGGTCTCCTGATGGTACGCGGAGAGCTCTGCCGGCGATCTGAAGTTCATTCCAGCGGGGAGGAACACTCTATCCGAGGTCAAAGGCAGAGTCCCGGTTTGACAGCAGAAGCCTGGCTTCTATGGATCTGACGGCGGAGAATTGGAGACCAGCATCTCCTGAGACTCCTGCATTGCTGGCTGGTGCTGGGGCAGGGAGTGGTTCATTTCGGGCTGAGGAAATGGTTGAGCGGGAAGGGGCAGGCCGACGCGCTGCATAACATGGTGGAGGCGAGGCTGATTGCGAACCGGGGCGAGGCTGGGGTCGACCATGAGGGTGATCAACCACCAGGAGTGTTCCCGAAGAGCACGGTCGAGAGCGGCGTAGGCCTGATCGGGTTGGCCGACGGCGAAGTAGAGTTGTGCCTGTTGGAAGTTGGTGGGGGAGTGGCGGGCGCGGAGCAGGGTGTGGAGTTCGGCGCGAGCCTGAGGGAGCCTGCCTGCGCGGGCATCGATGTGGATGCGCAGGACCTGCTGGCTGGTGGGGTCAGCGGTGAGGCGAGTGTAGATGCCGGCTTCTTTCTGAGCATTGGCGAAGTCATCCAGATCCATGTAGGCAGTTGCCAGGTAGTTATGCCCCGGAACGAAGCCGGGATAGAGTGCCAGGATGCGGTGAAGCTCGGTGATGGCCTCTGGGGCGCGGCCGGCGTAGCAGTAGCCGACGGCCAGGTCGCTACCGGCGATGGCGGAGAGAGGATCAAGATCGCGGGACTTGCGGAGTTCGGCGATGCTCTGGTCGAATCGGCGCATGTCGCCTAGAAACTCGCCGTACCACTGGTGAGCCGTGGCGTAGCTGGGACTGAGTTGGATGGCCTTGCGGAAGTAGGCTTCAGCCAGGGGAAAGTTCCACTCATAGCGGTAGGTCTCAAAGGCAAGCGCCGTGTAGGCCTGGGCAGAGACCGGATCCAGAGAGAGCGCGGTCTGGGCGGCGGCGCGGGCCTTGGGGAAGGCTTCTCTGGAGGAAAGGCTGCCCCAGACGGTAAGAAGATTGTAGCCGTCGGCGAGACCAGCGTAGGCGGGAGCGTACCGCGGGTCCCTCGCGATGGCCTGCTGGAAGGAGTCGATCGCTTTATGAAGATTGGACTCGTCGCGCTGACTTAGATAGTAGAGGCCGGTGAGGTAGGCGATGCGGACGCTGGGATCGCTGAGGTCGCTGGAGTCGCGCTCGGCGAGGGTGGGGGGAGCAGACCTGCCGGTAAGGCGCTGGCTGACGGCGGCGGTGATGTCGGTGGCGACCTCGTCTTGCAGCGCGAGGGCGTCACTGAACGGACGCGTGTAGCTTCCGGCCCAAACCAGACGGTCATGAGCGGGGTCGATGAGCCGCGCGGTGATGCGAGCCTTACCGTCCTGGTGTGCGATGGCGCCTTCAAGGATGAGCGAAGCGTGAAGTTGCCGAGCGATGGAGGCGATGGAGGCGTGGGTGGATCGGAAGGGAAGGACGGAGTGGCGGGAGATGACCTGCAGGTTGGGAGTTGTGCCGAGGCCGGTGATGAGGTCGTCCGTGAAGGCGTCGACCCAGAGATTGTGGTTGTCCTGAGCGGAGAGATCTTCAAAGGGGAGGACGGCGAGGGTCTGGTTGGGTGGGAGCACGGCCAGTTCGCGGAGGTGGGGGAGATGCCAGGCCAGTGCGGCGAGCGCAGCGACCAGAAGGGGCGCGGCAGAGGCGAAGAGGACGAGGCGCGAGGTCTGGCGGCGCGGATGGGGTAGAGGGGGTGCGGCCGCTGCGGGTAGGTTCAAGGGGCGATCCTGGCGGCGGTTGTGCAGCCAGGCGTCCAGTTCGGAGGGGAAGGCGTAGACGCTCGATCGGGAGTTGTGCTCGTGACGGTGGATGGGGAGAGCTTCGCTCTTCTCCCAGAGCTGAACGGTGCGGATGTCGCGATCGAAGTAGGCAGCGATCTCTTTCCAGGAGTTCAGACGAGTGTCCGCGGATGGATGGACCGTGTCGCTCTGGGAGGAGAGGGGACGGCTTGCAGGAAGGGACATTCGAGCTACCCCCTATTCAACCGGCAGAGAGCTGCGCTTTGAGAACACCATGGCAGAGACGTGTGCCGAAGGATACCACAAAGACGAAATCAGACGAAAGAGGTGCAAAAGGGCTTGATTTCGCTTGTGCGGGCATCGAGGTGTCGATGACGCTGGGGCACGCTCCAACGAGTTCCGTTGGTGGATGTTCTTCAGGAGAGGTCATGAGAAAGTCAGAGATCCGGTCGGGTTGGATAGGGACAGTGGTGGCGATGGTTGGCCTGGGGATCGCAGCGAGCTTGACCGGGTGCGGAGGAAGCTCAGGACCGTCGGCGGTGACGATCTCTGGAGCGTCGAGTGTCGATCCGGGGGACGCGGTGACGTTTTCCGCGACGGTCAAGAATGATTCCAACAACGCAGGGGTGAGTTGGACGCTCTCGGGGACGGGCTGCACGGGGTCGGCGTGCGGGGCTCTTTCGGGGACGACGACAAGCAGCGCGACTTACACGGCGCCGACGCCGGTGACGACGGCATTTACGGTGACGATTACGGCTACGAGCGTGGCCAAGACGGGCGTGACCGGGAGTGCGACGGTGAGTGTGCCGGTGAATCCTGCGGTGACGACGCCGGCTGGAGCGCTGGTCGGAGGAGCGGTGGGTACGGCCTACTCAGTTACGTTGGTGGGGGTGGGCGGGATCTCGCCGTATACGTGGACGGTGGTGTCAGGATCGCTGCCAGGGGGGCTGAGCCTTTCAAGCGCGGGCGTGCTTGCAGGGACGCCTGCGGCGGTGGGCAGCTTCAATGTGACAGTGAAGATGACGGACGCCGGGTCGCCGGCGCTGACGGCTACCGCGGCGTTTACGATTGCAATTGCAGCGGCGCCTGCGGTTGTGTTCTCGACGACG
This sequence comes from Acidobacteriota bacterium, assembly GCA_021806005.1. Classification (GTDB taxonomy): domain Bacteria; phylum Acidobacteriota; class Terriglobia; order Terriglobales; family Acidobacteriaceae; genus Granulicella. The sequence goes on from JAJZDM010000023.1 coordinate 15,755, forward strand.
ACTCTGCCAGGCGGGACGGTGGGAACGGTATACTCTGCCAGCGTGGTTGCGAGCGGCGGAGCGGGAACACTGAGCTACGCGCTTGCCAGCGGTTCGCTGCCGGCCGGCCTGAGTCTATCGAGCGCAGGTGCGCTCTCCGGCAAGCCAACGGCGGGTGGAACGAGCAGTTTCACGGTGAAGGCAGCCGACGCCTATGGAGACACCGGAACCAGCGGAATACTGGCGATTGCAGTGGCGTATCCGGCGCTGACGGTGACGACGACGAGTGTACCCAATGGTGTGGCGGGCGATGCGTACTCGGAGACGCTGGCAGCGGCCGGTGGTACTGGAACAGGGTATGTGTGGACGGTAACATCGGGTGGAAGCAGCCTGACGGGAGTGGGATTGAGTGTGTCGAGCGCCGGCGTGCTCTCCGGCGCGTCGCCGACGGCGGGAACGGCCAGCTTTACGGTGAAGGTGACGGACTCTGCGAGCGATACGGCCACGGCCAATCTGACGGTGACGATTGGGGCCGGGCTGACGGTGACGACGACCAGCCTGCCAAACGGAACGGTGGGGACCAGCTACTCCGATACTCTGGCGGCGAGCGGCGGTTCGGGTGCGGGATATGCGTGGACGGTGACCGCGGGAACGGGGTTGAGCGCGGAGGGGTTGTCCCTGAGCAGTGCAGGCGTGATCACCGGAACGCCGAGCACGACGGAGACGGCCGCGAGCTTTACGGTGAAGGTGACCGACTCCGCAGGAAACACAGCGACGGCGACGCTGGCGCTGACGGTGAACTATGGAGCGTTGAGCATCACCACATCCAGCATTCCCGGGGCGACGGTGGGTACCAGCTACAGCGAGCAGTTTGTTGCGTCGGGAGGCAGCGGCAACTACTCCTGGGCGGTGACGACGAACCTGAGTGGGCTGACGGGCGAGTCGTTGACGTTTACCACCGGCGGGTTGCTCTCTGGAACGCCGACGGCGGTGGGAAGTGTCGCATTCACCGTGACGGTGACTGATACGACCACGAAGAATACGATGAACGGCTCTTACACCCTGGTGGTGAGTTCGGCGACGGCGGCGTTGTGCAGCCACGACGGCAGTGGGAACTCGCTGCTGAATGGAAACTATGCGTTCCTGCTGGGAGGGTTTGATCCGAACGGAAACCACTACTACCAGATTGGAGAGTTTGCTGCCGATGGCAAGGGAGACATCACGAGTGGCAACGGAGATGTGAACAGCAGCGGGTTCGCGACGCAAGGCGAGCAGGAGTACACCTTCACCGGCACGTACTCGATTGGGAGCACGGATGATCGCGGGATCATGACGGTGACCAACGCGAACACCACGGCAACCGGGTTGCCGTCGACCGGAGAGTACTGTTTTGCTGCAGATACGGTCCAGAGCAACGTGGCTCAAAGCGGGCACATCCTTGAAGCCGATGGATCGGGCTTCGTGGTGAGTGGGTTCTTTGAAATCCAGGACACGGCTGATTTTACAAACTCGGCGCTGAGCACAGGGTACGCGTTCGAACTCCAGGGCGTGAACACGGCGACGGTCAATGGAAGCGCGACGACGGCACCTGCGGGAATCATCGGACAGCTAGTCTTCAACGGTGCGGGAGGCATCAGCAGCGGACAGGTAGACAAGGCGCAATACGACCCGAGCACGGAGAGTACAACGTATCAGGCAGCACAGAGTATCGCATCCGGCAGCACCTATTCGATTACGTCCAGCGGGCGGGGTACGCTGATCGCAGCGTCCAGCACAAATTCGACGCCGTTTGTGATCTACCTGATGGGCAACGGCAATCGGTTTGTGATCCTCTCGGCGGACAACGTGAGTACAACAACGCTGCTGGAAGGGCAGGCGGACCAACAGACGGTGACCAGCTTTACGACCGCGAACGTACAGGCGACGGTTGCGTTCCGCGGACTTGGAGCGAGCAACGTATCCAGCACGTCGACGCCAGAGTATGTGGATGAGGCGTCAGTGGGCGAGATGAGTCTGAATGGGTCAGGCGGCGTGAGCGTGGTGGTGGATGACAGCGTCGGTGGAACGATCAACGCGACCGAAGACCTGACCGGGGGCACGTACACCGTGAGTTCGCTGGGCTACCTGCAACTCTCGGGAGTTGGGAAGCACAACCCGAACTTCTACCTGTATGCGCCGGGCGCCGGATTTGGAATGTCTCCCGCCTCCAGTCTGCAGATGCTGTACCTGCGGCCGCAGACGGTTCCGACGGGAGGGTTTACGACGGCGAGCATCAGCGGGGCCTATGGGCTGGGGACGATTCCGCCGATGGCGTACAGCGTCAACGGCACGGGTACAGCCAGCGGACAGGGATTTCCGTCTGTGTCCACGGGGAACATTGTGACCTCTGTGGGCACCCTGACGATCACGAATGATAACAATAGCGCGCCGGGACTGCCGGCGGACATCACCGTGGACCAGACAACCAGCAATACCTGGAGTCTGGACCCGACATATGGAGCCAATGATGGACGGTTCACAGTCAGCGATGCCAATGGTACGCAGGTGGTCGGATATATCCTGTCACCCGCGGAGGTCTTTGCGATGAGCTACCAGAGCGGGATGGATCCGTCCGTGTATGAGGTAAATCATCAGTGACCGGATCCACAGACCGTTACATCCATAGACGTTCCCAGCCCGGAGGCGATTGATGGCGAACGCCTCCGGGCCCTTTGGCGCCGAGCTGATGTATCGGATTGGATGACGCGCCGGGTGCGAAGGAACTGTGGATCGATCGGGGCAGCGGAGTCAATGGCAGCAGCTACCCTTCTGTTGAATCGGAGGGCATTTGACGGAGCCGTAGGAGCAGAAGACACAGCAGTCCCCCGGCAGCGGCCGCAGCACGGCGTGGCACTGCGCGCACTCATGGAAGAAGCGGCAGGAGTCGGTGGGCATCACCTCCACGGAGGTGTGTCCGCAGTGTGGACAGGTGAGGGTTGATTCGAGGAGAACAGAGGTCTGGTTCATGATTTGGTCCGGTCTCGAGGTGCGGCTGTCTGCGGACGACGGTTGAACCGCGGAGGTTCTTGCGTGCGCAGAATCACGCTTTGCGGTGCGGATGAAAGTTGTCTCTAACAGCGGACGATCTTGTCGGAGACGATCCCCCTGGTTGCATTACGAGAGTCCACAACGAGTTGCGAGGAGCGAACGATCTCGTGGAAGTCATACTCCGAGTGATCGGTAACGATCAGGACACAGTCATACTGCTCCAGCTTCTCCAGCGGGGTGCAGGTCATGTTCAGGTTGTAATGGCGACCCCGGCCCACGGTGGGGAAGAACGGATCGTTGTAGAGAACCTCAGCGCCTTCTTTGCGGAGGAGTTCGATGATCGTCAGGGAGGGAGACTCGCGCAGATCGTCGATGTCCTTCTTGTAGGCCATGCCCAGCATCAGAATCCGGGATCCGTTCATTGCCTTCTTGTGCCGGTTCAGTGCCTGGCTGACGGTCTGGACCACGTACTCCGGCATCGCCCCGTTTACCTCTCCAGCCAGTTCAATGAAGCGGGTATGGAAGTCGTACTCCTTGGCCTTCCAGCTCAGATAGAAGGGATCGATGGGAATACAGTGTCCGCCGAGGCCCGGTCCGGGGTAGAACGGCTGAAAGCCGAAGGGTTTGGTGGCGGCTGCATCGATGACCTCCCAGATGTCTACCCCCATGCGCAGGGAGAGCACTTTGAGCTCATTCACCAGAGCGATGTTGACACAGCGATAGATGTTCTCCAGCAGCTTGGTCATCTCCGCCACGCGGGTGGAAGAGACACGGACGGACTTGACAAAGATCGCCTCATAGAGTGTAGCGGCCAGCTCGGTGGCGATCGGATCGTGTCCGCCGACAACCTTGGGGACATCTTTGCGCGCCACCGTCATATTGCCCGGATCCTCGCGCTCGGGCGAGAAGGCGACGTAGAAGACACCCTGATCGAAGACGGGTCCCTTCGCCTGTACCTCAAGACCAGATGGATTTTCATCCTCCAGGATCGGAATCAGCAACTCTTCGGTGGTGCCGGGGTAGGTGCTGCTCTCCAACACAACCAACTGTCCTTCGCGGAGCCACGGGGCGGTGGACCTGGCCGTCTTCTCAATAAAGCTGACGTCCGGCTCCTGATGCTCCGTGAGCGGAGTGGGAACGCACAGGATGATCGCGTCCTGCTCAGAGAGGTGGGAGAAGTCAGCCGTGGCCTGAAAACCCCGTTCGCGGGCCTGTTTGATCTCATCGCTGCCGATACGGAAGATGTAGGAGCGGCCAGCCTGCAGATCCGCGATCTTCTTCTCATCGATGTCGAAGCCGGTTACCTGGAAGCCTGCGCCGCAAAGAAGCAGTGTCAGCGGCAGCCCTACATAACCAAGGCCGATCACCCCAATTTTGGCGGTATGAGCTTGTAGGCGCTCGAATCGTTCCAGAGCGATGTCCGGCAGGGTGAGGTTTGCGTTGGTCGTCATAGAGAGAATTATTGCACCTTGAAGCAGGGTGTCATGGCGAGATTTGTCCCACCGTTGAAGGGCTCCTTGAACTGCCAGGGTGAGATCCATCCGTTACGAGCAGAGTCTTCGGAGGGTTCGAGGAGCAGAGACCTCGTCCGAGAGCCCGGAAGATGTCTCTGGATGGCCCCGTGTCGCCCCGGCCAGCGCGACGCAGGCTGACGGTCGGAAGGGGCGCCATCCGTGGAAGACGGGAGCTTGCCGGAACCCGGTCGCGGTTCTGAGACGGTCGGTTTGACAGCCTCTCTCCAGGCTGTCTACCCTTGGGAAGGCTACCCTGCAGGTGACAAATCGGACTGTAAGTTTCGCCAAGTGTAAACGGATACATCCGCGCTGGAAGAGTGCCTTGGTGAGGGTGGTGTATGGAACAAATCGAGCAGGAGGGCGCTGGCGGTGAAGATGGTGGCCGCTGATTCCGCCAAAGGGAGTGCTTGCGGGGATGTTCTCCGTATCGATCGAGGCCGTGTTACACAACGGACGCTACCCGAGCCGTACAGCAGGAATGCGGGTAGGGAATGACGGGAACCGAATGTTTGCGGGCAACCGGGGGAGTCTGGCGCCGCTGTGCAGAGATTGAGAAGGGCGCTCCGGGTCCCGAGTTGCGCCCGGCGAAGGCGGCTGAGGGAAGAGTCCCCGGGCTTCCGTTTGGAACCGGTTCGGCACGGGCTGCGGTGAGGCCGGGGCTCTTCGGTTTGAGGGTGACTGCCAGCAGCATGCCGCATCTGGCAAACTATGCATCAGCACGTCGTCTGCCCGGCAGGCAAGCCTGCCTCTTTCTACAGGAGTTTTGATGGCAATTTCAGTTGCAACTTCACGCGCCGAGAGTGTATACGACGGCACCTCGTACCCCGGAGCTTTGGTTGTCGTATCCTCCCTGTTCTTCATGTGGGGGTTCTGCACGGTTCTGAATGATGCGTTGATCCCTCATCTTCAGGCGATCTTTGCGCTGAACTATCTGCAGGCCTCGTTGGTGCAACTGGCGTTCTTCGGATCGTATTTTCTCTTCGCACAGCCAGCCAGCAGGATCATCGAATGGATCGGTTACCAGCGCACCATGGTTGTGGGTCTGTTCACCATGGCCGCGGGAGCGTTGCTCTTTCTTCCGGCTGCTTCGACAGCGAAGTATGCGCTCTTTCTTTCGGCTCAGGTGGTGCTGGCGGCGGGAGTGACGATTCTGCAGGTAGCCGCCAATCCCTATGTGACGATTCTCGGCTCCCCCGAGACTGCCTCCAGCCGCCTGAATCTGACCCAAGCCTTCAACACTTTGGGCGACGCGGTGGCTCCTTACATTGGAAGCGTCTTGATTCTGGGTAGAGCAACGGCGGGAGATGCAACGTCTCAACGAGTCTCCGCGGCAGCGCACCGCATTCGGGAAGCCGCCTCAGTGAAGCTGCCGTACATCGGCATCGCCGTTATCCTTCTTGTGCTGGCGGCAACGATCGCACTCTATAAGTTTCCTCGCCTGGCGGTGACCCAGGACTTCCGTCCCGGAGCTGCGATGTCAGATTCCACGGATAGCATCTGGAACCATCCGCACGTCTGGCTTGGAGCGTTGGCGATCTTTATTTACGTCGGCGCAGAGGTTTCCATTGGCAGTTTTCTGGCGAAGTTCATCTCTGGGCCGACGATCGGGGCCATGAGGCTGGAGGCTGCCGCGAAGCTGGTGACGGTCTACTGGGGCGGCATGATGGTTGGCCGATTCGCCGGTTCGGCCATCATGCAAAGAGTGGCTCCCAACCGGCTGCTGACCCTGATGGGTGTGGGCGCGGCCGCTATGGTTTTTCTGGCCCTGTGCACGAATGGCCATGTGGCGATGTGGTCGATTCTTGCCGTTGGCCTGTTCAATTCCATCATGTTTCCCACTATCTTTACGCTGGGCGTCTCCGAGATGGGGGAGATGACGGGACAGGCCTCCGGCTTGCTGGTTCAGGCGATCGTGGGCGGCGCGGCGTTTCCTGTGCTGATGGGCCATCTGGCCGACAGCTATGGAATTCACAGGGCGCTGGTGCTGCCGCTTCTTTGCTACTTCTTTGTGATTTATTACGGTATGGCCGGGTTCCGAATCTATCCCACCGAGAACCAAAGTCACGTTGAGCCGGCGAGGTAGTTCGCTCTGCGATGACGCAGGCTGTCTCTGCGCCGTGTGTGTGCGCGATCTTTGAGCGGGTGCGGGCACGGCGATTCGGCCTTCCTTTTGGGCTCTGCGGGCCAGGGATCCGCTGGCTGAAGTTGGTGGAGCACGCCTGTGCCTGTTGCCGAGTCGATATGGATGCTCCTGGATCGAACCGCCGACGGGGGCCTTTTCAGGGCCGCGTGCGAACCACGGAGCTACGCTCAGTGCGGAGCGCGGCTTGAGATGTGTGGGGGGAGGAGAGGTGGTGGCCAGAGACGGGATCGAACCGCCGACGCCGGCCTTTTCAGGGCCGCGCTCTACCACTGAGCTATCTGGCCTTGGCACTCCGATGCACGAATCAGCCCTACAGGCAGCCAAGTTCGCCTGCCGGGCTCTTGCGTCTCAACTTCGCCTGCCTGTGGGGAAGGGAATTGCGGTTCTGCCGGTCGGCGGAGCCCATCGAGAACGTCGTGACCTAGTATAGCAACCCGTCCTGCGAAGCTCCAAACTCAGCGAAGTGAAGTTCCAACCCCAGCAGACTCGGAAGCCCGTGAAGCGGCAGACCAGGCCCCATGCTCGAGCCCGGCCCAACTCCAAACTGGGTCCCATACTTCCAGACGAGTGCGGCGCGAAGGCAAGTCCTGGGCTAAAGAAGCCGTGAGCCTCGAAGTATGGGGAAGCTCCGTGTTCCGGTCGATGGTGGCTCTGGCCTCGGCTTTGCCGTGAGCCGAGGCCAAAGGGTTCGTACTGGCGCCTCTCCAGCAGGGAGATCATGCGGTATTCTTCAAGAACTTCAGGCAGGGAAAGGTATTGCAGCATGAAACGTGCCGGCTTCGCTCTCCAGCATTTCATCCTGTGGCGCGGTCTTGTACTGTGCGGTCTCGCTTGTGGCGCCACCATCCAGAGCCGGCCAGCCGAGGCAGCCTCGACTGCTTCCCCCGGAGTTGTGGCGGCGCGAACGGCGAGGATGACCCCTGGTGAGATCCGCGCCACGCGTGCGCTCGAGCAGGCCAGGGCCATGGGGCCAGCGGAGCTGTATGCCTTGCTCAAACCCTTTCCCAAGGGCGCCGATCTGCACATGCACCTCTCAGGCTCGGTTTACGCGGAGACCCTGATTGCGGAGGCGGCTCGCAAGGGTCTCTGCGTTGCCTCCGTGGTCCGTGGCACCCCGGCGACGCCCGCAGGACGGGATGCGGTCCGGCTGGTGGCTCCGGCGCAGGGCGATGGCAGGGATTGCGCCCCGGGTGCGGTGGCGGCCAGTTCGGCTCTGCAGGATCAGCCGCTGTATGACGATCTGGTCGATAGCTTCTCCATGCGCTCCTTTGTGCCCAGCCAGGGAGTCAGCGGCCACGATCAGTTCTTCGCAACGTTTGCCCGCTTCGGCGCAGTGAAGGGTGAGGCCGGAGCGTGGCTGGATGAGGTGGTGACCCGCGCTGCCGCGCAGAACGAGCAGTACCTGGAGATCATGCAGACGCCGCAGTTCTCCCACGCCGCTGCGCTGGGTTACAAGCTCGGCTGGCCAGCCGATGCGGCGCGCGACGTTCCCGCTGCCGAGTTGGCGCAGTTGCGCCGGCAACTCCTCTCGGCCGGTCTCGACGATGAGGTGACCGTGGACAGAGGAGAGTTCGCTGCCGCCGAACAGCAGCGCAACGCTCTGGAGCACTGCGCAAGCGGTGGGCAGGCTCCCGGTGCGAGCCAGGCGGCCGCGGCCTGCGCGGTTAAGGTGCATTGGCTCTACCAGGTGCTGCGCGGCTTTCCTCCGCAGCAGGTGTTCGCGCAGACGCTGCTGGGCTTTGAGGTGGTCTCGGCTGCGATGAAGGCTGATCCGGATTCTCCGGACGTCGTCGGCATCAACTTTGTGATGCCGGAAGACGGGTACCTCTCCATGCGCGACTACCACCTGCAGATGCAGATGCTGGATTATCTCCACAGCGTCTATCCGGCGGTGAAGATTACGCTGCACGCCGGAGAGTTGGCGCCGGGGATGGTTCCTCCCGCGGGGCTCAGCTTCCATATTCGCGAGGCCGTGGAACTGGGTCAGGCGGAACGTATCGGACATGGCGTGGATGTTTTTTATGAAGACCATCCCCAGGCTCTGCTGAAGGAGATGGCCGCCCGGCACATTATGGTGGAGATCAACCTGACCTCCAATGCCGTGATCCTGGGGATCAAGGGCAGGGCGCATCCGCTGCACGCCTACCAGGCAGCAGATGTTCCATGGGCGCTCTCCACCGATGATGAAGGCGTCTCTCGCATTGACCTGACGCATGAGTATGTGCGTGGCGTGGAGGAGCAGGGACTGACCTACCTGGATCTGAAGCGTTCGGCGAGAACATCCCTGGAACACGCGTTTCTGCACGGCCGGAGCCTATGGGCCGTCCCGGATGACTTCAGCCGGCGGCGGGCGGAGTGCGCCGCCCCGATCACGGCTTTCAGCCAACCGTCGTCGGCCTGCAGGGTGCTGCTCCACAGCAGCGAAAAGGCCGCTGCGCAGTGGGAGTTGGAGCGCCGGCTGGCCGCCTTTGAGGTAGCCCCATAGTACGGCGCTGCCTGCCGGGCGTCAGCGGTCCATGCAGACGCACTTTCAGGGTCAGCGTCACAGGAGAGCGGCAGATCAGCATGCTGGCGCCTGCCGGCGAAGTGTAGAGTAAAGAAAGGAAACCACGATGAAGTATGCTCTTTCGATCATCCTGCAGTTCATCCTGTACCTGCTGGTCTTTGCCATCGGGTCGTTCCTTCCTGTGTTCCACATTCTGCCCTCGCTCAGCTTCGGCATTGGTGCTGGCCGGGTATTCGTCTATGACGGGCTGCTGCTGATGGTGGCCGTGTATGCGCTGATTTTGCTGATCGGCGCGGTACGCAGGAGAGTCCACGTCGTGTTTCTGAACGCCACGGTGGCCTGGGTGCTGGCTCTGGTGGTGGGACTGTTCCTGAAGCTCGGCTTCAAGAGCAATTGATCAGAATCTGCTCAGGATGAGCGTTCTGCGGGTGCAGGGTGGGGTGCGCGGATGTTGCGACAGAAGAAGTCGCGCCCTTGTCGCGAAGGAATCAGATGGTTCCAGCACAGAGTCACGCGCGGAGATGCACTTGAAGTGCGCTTGATTTGCGCCGGTTTTGCGCATGGATTTGCGCAAAGCAGATTCGCTCTCCCAGGCAATTTTTCTGATTCGAACCTTGATAGACTAGAAGGCCACAGAAGATTCTATCGGTGGCGTAGAAGGGCAAGCTCTGATTGGAGCCGGACACCTGCCGATACATCTTCTGTTCGCGTTTTATAGTGTCTGGGGCGGATCGATTCCCCCATTGGTAAAGAACGCCAGCGCCGGGCGTGGAGCCTGGCCTGGAGAAGGATTTTTCTTTCATGAGCCTCAAGTCGCCAGTATCGGCCCTTACCCAAAATGCACCCCTGAACATTCCGGGTCGCAAGATCGCGTACTTTTCCATGGAGATTGCTCTCTCCAAGACGCTGCCGACGTACTCTGGCGGCCTGGGCATGCTGGCGGGCGATACGCTGCGCTCGGCGGCAGATACGGGCGCTCCCATGGTTGCGATCTCCCTGGTACACCGGCGCGGCTACTTTGAGCAGCACCTGGATGGCTCTGGCCAGCAGACGGAGAGCGACGTGAAGTGGTCGCCGGAGACCACCCTGCCGGTCGCCGGCCAGACGGTGACGATCACCATGCAAGGCCGTGAGATTACGCTCTGCGCCTGGCGGTTTGATGTGGTGGGCGTCAACGGGCACATCATCCCGGTCTATCTGCTGGACAGCGACGTGGAGGGCAACGACCCGTGGGACCGCCGTCTCACCGATCATCTGTACGGCGGGGATACGTACTACCGTCTCTGCCAGGAGGCCATCCTGGGTCTGGGCGGGATCCATCTGCTGCTGGCCCTGGGTTGCAGACCTGAGGTGTGCCACATGAACGAGGGGCACGCCGCCCTGCTTGCGATTGGACTGCTGGAGGCGCGGGTTGCTCCCGCACCCCTGAGCAGTGCTACCGAGGAGGATGCCGAGGCGGTGAAGCAGCAGTGCGTTTTTACCACGCATACTCCGGTACCCGCAGGACATGACAAGTTTGGGCTGGATCAGATGATGCAGGTGCTGGGAGCGGACCGCTCAGCCGCCATCGAGCGCTTTGGCGCTCTGCACAACGACCTGCTGAATATGACCTACATCGCCCTGCGCTTCTCGCGCTACGTCAACGGCGTCGCCATGCTGCATGGCAAGGTCTCGCAACAGATGTTCCCGGAGTACACGGTGCACGCCATCACCAACGGCGTGCACGCCGCCACCTGGCTCTCCAGGCCCTTTCAGGATCTGCTGGACGAGGAGATTCCCGCGTGGCGCCAGGATAACAACTACTTCCGCTCGGTGTATGGCATTGAGCCCGGAGTGATTGAAGCTACGCACCAGGAGAGCAAAAAGCGCCTGCTGGAGACCGTGCAGCAGCGCACTGGTGTGGCGCTGGATCCCAAGGTGCTAACCCTTGGCTTTGCCCGCCGCGTGGCCACCTACAAGCGCGCCAGCCTGGTGCTGCACTCGCCCGAGCGCCTGATCGAGATCGCAGACCGCATCGGCGGCTTGCAGATTCTGATGGCCGGCAAGTCGCACCCGGCCGATAATGCCGGCAAGAGCCTGATCCGCGATATCTTTGCCGTGGCCTCCCGGCTGAAGCACAGCATGCTGCGCATCGTGTACCTGGAGAACTATGACTGGGAGCTGGGAGAGCAGCTCACCAACGGTGTGGACGTGTGGCTGAATACGCCGCTGCGTCCGTACGAGGCCTCCGGGACCAGCGGCATGAAGGCTGCGCTCAACGGGGTTCCCAGCCTGAGCGTGCTGGACGGCTGGTGGGTGGAGGGCTGTGCGGAGAACATCACCGGCTGGGCCATTGAGAACTGCGAGGATGAGGCGATCGAGGCGGAGCGGATCTACGAGAAGCTGGAGAACAGCGTTGCGCCCATGTTCGCCGACAAGCCCCGCTGGGCAAGGCTGCGCCGCCACTGCATGGCTATCAACGGCGCCTTCTTCAACACCCACCGCATGCTGGGGCAGTACTTTGCCAACGCCTACTTTCCGCCCTCGGACAGCAACGCCGCATCGAAGCAACGGATGGTGGATGACGAGGCGGAGGAGAGTGGTGGTCCGGATATCCCGGGTATCGCGAGCATTCAGAGTGGCCGGAGCGACCCGGGTATCATGGCCCAGGCCTGACCGGGGCTGACTGTCGTCTGTGCTGTACCATCTTCCGCGCCCTGGAGATCTGTTTATGCAAGTTGGCGATATTGTCGAAGACTTCAGCCTGCCCGATCAGGACGGTAATACGCTCCGCCTCTCCGACTTTGGGGGCAAAACGGTGGTGCTGTTCTTCTACCCGAGGGCCAATACCCCTGGGTGCACCGTGGAGGCCTGCGAATTTCAGTCCGAACTGGCCCGGTTCAAGAAGCTGCAGGGTACCGGCGTGGTGGTGCTGGGCATCTCCCGGGATACGGTGAAGGCGCAGAAGAAGTTTGCCGAGAAGTACGAACTGAAGTACCCCCTGCTGGCGGATGCCGATCAGACCATCTGCAACCGCTTCGGGGTGATTAAAGAAAAGAACATGTACGGCAAGAAGGTGACCGGGATCGAGCGGACCACCTATGTGATTGGCCCGGACCGCCGGCTGGCGCACATCTTTGCGAAGGTCAAGCCGGAGGGCCACGCCGAAGAGGTTCTTGCACTCCTGAAGAAGTAATCATGTCCAGCCTGATGATTCCGGCCATGGTCGATGAGCTCCCGATTGCGGCAGCCTCCGCAGCTGCGTCTGTCTGTGCTGGACTCACCCTGACCTACGCCGCGCTCAGCCCGACCTCTCAGTTTTTTGGCAGCACGATCCTGGCCGGCGATGACCCGGCTGAAGCGGCTCTTACCTACGACGACGGCCCCAACGACGTGGCCACCGATGCGCTTCTGGACGTCCTGGCACGTTACCACGTTCGGGCCACGTTTTTCATGATCGGCCGGTTCGTTCGGGAGCGCCCGGAGATCGTGCGCCGCGTGCACGCTGCCGGGCACCTGATCGGCAACCATACGCAGACGCATCCCTGGCTGAGCTTTCAGTCCTCCCGGGTGATACGCCAGCAACTGCGCGATTGCAATCGCGCGCTGGAGGACACCCTCGGAGCTCCGGTACGTTACTTCCGCCCACCGCATGGGGCGCGCCGTCCGATGGTCTTCCAGGCCGCGCGAGAGTTGGGATTGAAGCTGGTGCAGTGGAACGCCATGGGCTATGACTGGCAGCCCATCCCCGGCGACCAGATTGTGACGCATGTCGATCGCGGGCTGAAGCGGGCTCGACAACAGCGCAAGGGGGCCAACATCCTGCTGCATGACGGGCATCAGCAGGGGATCGGAGCAGACCGCCGCGCGACGGTGCAGGCTACCGAGGAACTCCTGCGGCGGTTTCACCGGGAGGGCGTGAGGACGGTGACGGTGGATGCCTGGGGGTAGGGGTGATTTGTGCCGGAGGCATCCTGCGGGCCCACACCTCGAAAGGCGAAAGAACGAGATGTGGGGCACCCGGCACCCTGCGTCAGACCAGGAGACTGGATGGTCTTATGGACACCCTCGATGCGGATGGATGCAGGATCAGCAGCAACGGCATCGCGGACGAGAAGAAAAGCTTCATCTCCTCACCGTCTGACAGGGCGCATCCGGAAGGTTCTGCGTGGCCAGGCTGAACGAGTATGTCTGACGCCATTGCCAGGCTGCGCTGGGCTTCAGCGCCATCGCCAAAACCGCTGAGGTGGAGCCTCGGTTTGCATATAGCCTGGAGAAGTCCACTGGCTTTTCAACCAGTGGCGATAACATGAACCAACTGCTTCCCATCCCGGGAATATAGCGGAAGCTGCGCTGCTCACCCGAGGCCATGGTGAGGTTGATCACCACCCTCCCAGGTTTGTAAAGAAGGCCCCAGATCCGGCCAAGAAAGGTTGGCGTCAACGTCACGCGTGCGTAGATGGGCTCTCCGGCTCTCGGGACGGTGAGGTTGGAGTTGAACGTCCCCCGGCCTTGTGCCACCTCTTCCAATAGCGGCGTGTGGGGAGCGTCGGGGCAGCGTTGCAGAAGCAGGTAGCCGGTTGGAAGTCCGATAGGCGCGTAGTCCGCCAGGAAGACGGGCCAGCTCAAGCCGTCTGCCAGGCTGGGGAGTTGATGATCCGTCGGTTCAATATTCAAAAGAATGTACTGTGGCGCTCCCGTCTGAAGCAGGTGTCGTTGATTCAACTCTGCCAGCCAGGGAGTGTAGACCGAGTAGCTCTGAAAGACCGGCCGAGGGTTCCAGTGATCTCCGGATGCGATCAGATCGGATTGATTGAAGGAATAGATATCCACGCTGCCATCCAGTTGTGGAAGTGAGTGCTGGCGGGCCATCTCCTGCAAGTGATCGCGGTAGGCAATGGTGTAAGTCTCAGGGTGCTGGATCTGCGTTGAGATGCCGTGGAACAAGCCTTTATAGGTTGTTTCAACCTGAATGATCAGGGCGCTGCTGGTCGAATTCGCGTGATTGCTGTTGATATGAACAAAGGCAAACATGGTAATCAACAATGGCCAACCCGCGCCTCTGGACAAGACGCCGGCGTAGAGCAAGGCGGCCAGCATGATGGACTGCGCGAAGATCGTCAGGTGCTCATCTTCCCTGACAAACCCTTCTTTGAAGGCTAAAAAATAAAATACAAAAAATATCGCGAGTAAAGCCCATCGCGACTCCCTGAACCTTGAGGGCAAGAAGGCGATTCCAAGAAGCACGCTGACTGAGGCAAGCACCCCGAACAAAGCATCCGTATGACTGTCCGTATATAAGGACATCGCGCCTGAATAGCCGAGAATGATCGGCACACTGCGTGCAAAGAATAAGGGAAGCCAAGCTATGGGCTGCCTGGCAAATGTCCACCAGGCAAAGGTGGACAGCGTGGGGACGATGAGGGCAAGCGGCGCAAGCGGGCGCGCCACCATCCTGAGCCGGAGAAAGGAGAGGATGATGGCAACGGTGCAACTGATGAGCAACGTCGTCTTGATGAGCGGCAGCAAGCCCAAAGGCGCGAAGATGGTTGCCAGCAGTGCGATCATCTTCGGATCCTGTTTCTGGATGCGACCGGTGTGAGCCAGCACCTCAAGGGCGAGCACAGCCAACAGCGGAATTCCAAACAAGGTTGCGTCTGTCGGGGGCGTTAGTGCAAGAAACGCTGCATAGGCAACGAACCAGCCGGTTCTTCGCCAAAATACGACCGTAAGCATTGCCAGCGTCGTCAGTACCAGGAAGATAGAACCGGCGAGCATGAGCCCATAGGTGTGAGGTGTGTAGATGCGCGTGGCAATCGAGGCGTAGGGTCCATAGGTAAACAGGATGTCTCGCCCGATGACCATCCTTTGCTCAATCGCCTGGCACATGGCGAAGGCCCAGGAGCAATCCAGCCCTCTGCAGGGAAGGTAAGGCGTAGCGGGAACATAGACAGCCACAAGGGTTACTGCCGCGAAGGCCCAGGTTAAGGACCGGTACAGCGTCCGCCAACTCATCCATTTCATCATTTGCGGCCTCTTTGCATCACAAAAAGATGAAGATCTGCCTGACAGGCAAATCCAAAGGTGCTATTTCAGGTCGCTAAAGATGACCGGCGGGAGTTGTTACCCCTGGAGGCGCTCATTTCAACCGAGGCGCCTGCTTCAAGGATCTGGATGCGTGGGACAAACCAGCCGGTTTCGTCGCCCACGGGACGGGGAGATGGGGAAGTTGATCGGAGACCAGCGGTTGCCCGGTGAGACAATCGCCAGACTCCTCCGTCAGTCAAACGCCAGATGCTGCCTGGGAGGCCTCCAAGAGGCACAGCCAGTTGATGCTGAACTCATCGCTCTGCGGTCAGTGGGAAGAATTCTATGCCTGTCGGAAGAAGAATGCCAGATGCGAGGAGGGTATACCAGCGGATAGCAACGAGCGAGGGTGAGCCTATTGGGGGGAAGCTTGGGCGGGTGATGGAAGGCCGTTCAGTTGGTCAGTGTGCTCTTTTGCTCCGGCCTGCGGCAGCGAGGAAGGGACTGCGGCCAGATTGTTTATGGTCGGGCTGGGGAGTGGCCATGGAGATTCGAACTTCTGACTTACAGCTTCGGAGGCTGCCGGGCCAGAGCGCCGGGGGGGGGGGCAGCCGGGAAGATGGGGTGGAGAGGGAAGGATGGTGCGCCCGAGAAGATTCGAACTTCTGACTTACAGCTTCGGAGGCTGCCGGGCCAGAGCGCCGGGTGGCGGCAGCCGGGAAGATGGGGTGGAGAGGGAAGGATGGTGCGCCCGAGAAGATTCGAACTTCTGACCTACAGCTTCGGAGGCTGCCGCTCTATCCAGCTGAGCTACGGGCGCATGCTTCTAGCCTAGCAGAAACCCGTCCGGGAGCGGCAACCCGTGTTCTGAATCAACGCTTCAGGAGTAACATTACGCCATGAAAAACCTTTCCCGCTTCGCTACGCTTAGCCTCACTCTCGCCTTTGCCGCCAGCCTCAGCGCCACTGCCCAAATGAGTGGCCAGATGAGTGGCCAGATGGGCGACCAGATGGGAGCACCCAGCGCGGCGCACCATGAGAAGCCGCTCAGCCCCCCTGCGATGACCTCCGTCGCACTCGACGGAGCCCAGATCAGCGTCCACTACAGCTCACCCGCCATGCGCGGCCGCGCCATCATGGGCGGACTGGTGCCCTATGGTCAAGTCTGGCGGACCGGAGCCAACAAGGCGACCAGCTTTGTGACCAGCGGAGACCTGAAGGTGGGTACACTGAGCGTTCCCGCCGGCAGCTACACGCTGTTTACCCTGCCTCAGGCGCCCGACACACCCTGGTTGCTGATCCTCAGCAAGAAGACGGGCGAGTGGGGTATTCCTTATCCCGACGGTGACGATCTGGGCCGCACCCCGATGCACGGCGCCAAGCTGCCCAAGACACAGCAGTCCATGACCATCAGCTTCGAACACACAGGCAAGCGCTCCACAGAGCTGCATGTCCGCTGGGAGAACACGGATGAGTCGGTGCTGATTGAAGCGGTGAAGTAGAAAGACGGGATGGTCGACCGGCCCGGTTCAGCGTTCCCGCTGGGCGCGTCTCTCTTCAGCCTCGGCGTTGAGCTGGCCCAGCGCCGAGGCCACCAGCTCCTTGGCACCGCCGATGCCCGCCATGATCGCCTGCAGGTCCATCTTCGGCAGCGACGGGTTGCGCTCGCTGGCGCAGTAGACGCCATGCTGGCCGACCAGCACCATTGCGTCGGTGAGTACGTCCAGTGCTACACTCAACCGTCCCCGGGCCTCGCCGCGCATGAACTCCTCGCGGGCGAGTTCCTCGGCGCGAGCGTAAAAGACGTCGCCATGCCGGTAGAAGGGGGAGTGCCGGGGCTGATCCGGCTCGGGATTTCGGTTTTCCTCGACCACGGCGTCTCCTTTGCCCGGCAGGCGGCCTGGCTCAGCAGGCGGCTGGCCGGGCAGGTGATTGGATGGGTGGAAGAATCCGGCCTCAGGGGCCGGATCCGCTTCCAGGTGAGTGCAGCGGTTCGGCAACGGTGCAGCGAGCGGCTGGACGAGCGACTGGGCTGGGTTAACCGGCAGCAGGACCCTTCCAACGCAGCACCGGCCTGCGCGCTGCGGTGGTCTCATCCAGACGGTTCATCCGCGTGGTATGGGGTGCGGTCCGCACCAGCTCCGGGTTCTCCTCCGCCTCGCGCGCGATCTGGCGTAGCGCATCGATGAGCAGGTCCAGCTCCTCGCGGCTCTCGCTCTCGGTGGGTTCGATCATCATGGCGCCCGGAACTACCAGGGGAAAGCTTACGGTGTAGGCGTGGAAGCCATAGTCGATCAGCCGCTTGCCCATGTCGCCGGTCTTGACGCCGGGCTGGCCATCCTTGCGCTGGGACTGCAGGCGGTCGCTGAAGACCACCTCATGCAGGGAGGGCGACTTGTAGGGCAGGTCGAAGACCCCCTCCAGTTTGGCCCGAATGTAATTGGCGTTGAGCACGGCATCCTCGGTGGTCTGGCGCAGGCCGTCCGGTCCGTTGGCCAGGATGTAGGCCAGCGCGCGGACGAACATGCCGAAGTTCCCGTACCAGGCGCGTACCCGGCCGATGCTCTGCGGCCGGTTGTACTCCAGGCCGAGGGAGCCGTCCGGGTTGGTCCGGATGGTCGGCAGGGGGAGAAACGGCTCCAGGATCTTTTTGCAGGCCACCGGGCCGGAGCCCGGGCCGCCGCCGCCGTGGGGCGTGGAGAAGGTCTTGTGCAGGTTCAGGTGCATGACGTCCACACCGAAGTCGCCGGGGCGGGTCTTGCCCACCAGCGCGTTCATATTGGCCCCGTCCATGTAGAGCAGGGCCCCCTTGGCGTGCAGGATGTCCGCAATCTTGTGGATCTCGCTCTCAAAGACCCCGATGGTGGAGGGGTTGGTCAGCATCATGGCAGCGACGTCCTCGTCGACCATGCGCTCCAACTCTGCCAGGTCCACCATGCCCAGCGGGTTGGACTTCAGGTTCGCCACCTGGTAGCCGCAGATCGCCGCCGTGGCCGGGTTGGTGCCGTGGGCGGAGTCTGGAATGATGATCTTCTTGCGGGCGTTGCCCCGGGACTCCTGGTAGGCGCGGACCAGAAGCAGCCCGGTGAGCTCGCCCTGTGCGCCTGCCGCCGGCTGCAGCGTAATGGTATCCATGCCGGTGATCTCCAGCAGAGAGTCGCTGAGCAGCTTCATGAGCCCCAGTGCGCCCTGGCTGAGTGCCTCCGGCTGATAGGGGTGCGCCTCGGCGAGGCCTTCCAGTCGGGCTACGGCCTCGTTGATGCGCGGGTTGTACTTCATGGTGCAGCTTCCCAGCGGATACATCCCCAGATCGATGGCGTAGTTCCAGGTGGAGAGTCGGGTGAAGTGGCGGACGATCTCGATCTCGCTCAGCTCCGGCATCGCTCCCAGATCGTCGCTGCGCAGCGCCTCTCCCAGCAGCGCGGAGGCGTCCACGGCGGGAACGTCCAACTGCGCCAGGCGATAGGCCTTCTTGCCGGGTGAGGAGAGTTCAAAGATCAGATTCTCGTTCTGATTGACGTGGGTTGTGGCCTTCTTCGGAGTTCCAACAAACTTTTCTGCCATTCCTGCCTCTCTTCAATTTCTGCTGCCCGCCCATGCTGGTGCTGGTGGCGAGGGTCTTGTTGCGGCGCTGCCAGGGAGCTGCCTGCCGCCGGTGCTAAAACTCCTGTTCATCCATGCCGCTACCGTCGGCGGAGTAACTGCCCGCCTCTGGACCGTCCATATCCTCTTCGCGCAGGCTGAGGGCAATCACGGTGCCGGACTCGAACTCGATGGTTACGGCCTCCATCTCCTCCAGCATGGCCTTGGCGACGGTCTCACCGATCTGCGCGCAGAGCGCATTGCGGTACTGTGGCTCACCGTAGGCGATGGAAAAGTCCGAGAGCAGGATGTGGGGCCAGGCGTAGAGGGTGAGCATGGGGCCGGGCGAGCCGGGTACATCGCCGAAGCGCAGCCGGAGGTAGTCGCCGACAAACTCGACGGCGGTGAGCTCCTGTCCTTCGATGGCGCTGATCTCCATGGCTATCTCGCTCCTGTGAGGGTCTGCTGAGGCTCCGGCAGGGCCGCGCCGGCCGGAGCGGGCACGTAGAGCAGAGCGGCGGCGGCGTCCATCTGGGCGCGGGTGGTCAGCTCTGTGGCGCACCACAGGGTGGTGTTTGCGCCCAACTCCGGGTACCACCGGTCCAGCGCGAGGCCGCCGACGATCTGCTGCTCCAGCAGGCGGGCGTTCAGCTCCGCGGCCGGCTCCCTGGTGGCCAGCGCGAACTCATGGAAGTGCGGGGCGGAGAAGAGCGGCCTGCCGCCTGCGGAGTGAAGCGCGGACTCCAGGTAGGCTGCCTTGGCCAGGTTCTGCTCGGAGAGTTCGCGCAGCCCCTGTTTGCCGTAGACGGTGAGGAAGATGGTAGCCATCAACGCCACCAGAGCCTGGTTGGTGCAGATGTTGCTGGTCGCCTTCTCGCGCCGGATGTGCTGCTCTCGGGTGCTGAGGGTGAGCACATAGCCGCGTCGTCCGTCCGCATCCTTCGTCTCACCCACCAGGCGACCGGGCATCTGGCGCAGAAACTGCTCTTTGCAGGCTATGACGCCGCAGTAGGGCCCGCCAAAGCCGACGGGGACGCCGAAGCTCTGGGCCTCCAGGGAGACGATATCTGCCTCCACCGGGGCGCGAAGGATGCCCAGGCTGACGGCCTCGGCGATGGAGACGATCAGCAGGGCTCCCTTGCGGTGGGCGATCGCTGCGACGGCGGCCACATCCTCGATGACGCCGAAGAAGTTGGGTGACTGGAGGAGTACGCAGGCCGTCTGGTCGGTGATGGCGGCGTCCAGCGCAGCGAGGTCGATCCGCCCCGACTGATCCGCGCCGGGAGCGGTGTAGCCGACCTCGGTGATGGGAATTCCCTGGTGCCGGGTGAGGGTGGCGAGCACCTCGCGATACTCCGGGTGCACGGTTCGAGCGACCACCGCACCCTGCCTTCCGGTGACGCGGCAGGCCATCAGGATGCTCTCTGCGGCTCCGGTAGAGCCGTCATACATGCTGGCGTTGGCGATCTCCATGCCGGTGAGTTCGCAGATCATGGTCTGGAACTCGAACATCGCCTGCAGCGTGCCCTGCGCGATCTCCGGCTGGTAGGGAGTATAGCTGGTGAGGAACTCGCCGCGCTGCACCAGCGAATCGATGATCGCCGGACGATAGTGCCGGTAGGCTCCCGCGCCCAGAAAGCTGGCAAAGAGCCGGCTCGAGGCGGGGCGGGCTGCGAGATCTTCGGCATCGCCACCGGCCAGGTTCCCGGCAAAGGCGCGAAAGCGGTCCAGAATCTCAGACTCAGAGTGCTGTCGCGGGATGTTGAGGTCTCCGGCCAGACGGTACTCCGCCGGGATGGTCTCAAACAGAGACCCGATGGAGGGAACGCCGATTTCGTCGAGCATGGCCTGGCGGTCGGCCGAAGACTTGGGTAGATAGCGCATCTGTTGTATTTCCTCTCTCTCTTCGCCCCTCTGCTTTGAGCATCCTGCCAATGGGTGCCCATCGTCCCCGGTAGTCGTGACGGCCGGCACCCATTGGCGCCAGACATGGAACCCAGATCCGGGCTCCGGTTGGAGTGGCCAAATGCCGGGATTCGCCGCAACGAATCGGGACGAGGGCATCGCCGGGGAGCAGGGGTCTGCGGCAGAACTCCGGTAGCCAGCCTCTCCGCTTTGTGGCTCAGCGCCGGGGCGGTTTCACGGCGGCGTTGACGCCTGGACGCCCGCGCGCGCCGGGAGGCTGGATGGGAAGTCTGGACAGGGGCGAGGCCGGCCCCCGGTTGGCTCCCAGTCGGCTCCCGGTTGCTGGTTCTAGTGGCCTGACTCTTCTGCGACAAACTGCTGGTACTCCGCCGCGCTTAGCAGGCCCTCGGCGGGTGCTCCCTTGGCGGTGAGGCGGATGATCCATGTCTGGTTGGCCGCCTGATTGATGGTTTCGGGCGTGTCGTTCAGGATGGAGTTCACCGCTGTCACAGTTCCTCCTACCGGTGTGTAGAGATCGCTGACGGCCTTGACGGACTCGACGGATCCAAAGGTCGCTCCGGCCTCGAACTCCTGCCCGACCTTGGGCAGTTCGACGAACACGATGTCACCCAGCGACTCCTGCGCGTAGTGAGTGATGCCGACAGTTGCGGTGTCACCCTCCAGGAGCAACCACTCGTGCGACTTGGCGTAGCGATAGTTTTCGGGATAGCTCATGATTCCTCTCGGTTCCAGTGTATGGCTCTGCTTCAATTCTAGGCAGCCCGGCGGTGAAAAGCGAACGTGGAGGTTCCACGGACGGAAGCGGTCTGCCTGCGCGGCGGAGGGGAGCAGCGTTCTGCCCGCCGGCCCGGGGCCTGCATGGAGAAGATGTGACTGCCGGCGCATCGGGGAGAAGAAGTTGCCGTTCGCCCCAGGGGCGCTGCCTCCACAACTTACAGCAGCGGAGCGGAGGCGGGTGCGATCTTCGGTCGTTTATAGAACGGGGTAGGAACGACCACCGCCTTGACGCTCTGGCCCCGGATCTCCACGGCGACCTGGGTGCCGGGTTCCACATAGGCCATGGGGACGTAGGCCAGGGCGATGTTTTTCTTGAGGAATGGCGCGGGAGAGCCGCTGGTGATGATTCCGATGGTCTCGCCCTGGAGGTTGAGCACCGGGTAGCCGTCGCGCCCGATGCCGCGCTCGACCATCTCCAGCCCGACCAGGCGCTTGTTGGGGCCGCCTGACTCGTGTATCTGGCGGAGCGCCTCCATGCCGACAAAGTCCACGCCCTTGTCCAGCTTGCAGTAACGCCCCAGGTTGGCCTCCCAGACGTTGAGCGAGTCGGAGATCTCGTGACCATAGAGGGCCATGGCCGACTCCAGACGCAAGGTGTTGCGGGCTCCCAGGCCGCAGGGAAGGATGCCGAACTCGTTGCCGGCGGAGAGCACCTCAGCCCAAACCCGGGCGCTGGTCGCCTCGTCGGAGGGGACGTAGATCTCGAAGCCATCTTCGCCGGTGTAGCCGGTGCGGGCGATCAGCACGTTATGCAGGCCGCAGACCTGGCCCCAGGTAAACCAGTAGTTCTTGATTGGCGCCAGGTCCACGGGGGTGAGCTTCTGCAGCGTGGACATGGCCTTTGGCCCCTGGATAGCGATCTGGGTGTAGTAGTCGCTGACGTCGGTGATGTGCAACCCGCCCATGCCGCTGAGGGTCTGGCGTACCCACTGGATATCCTTCTGGCGGGTGCCGGCGTTGATCACGATCAGGTAGTCGTTCTCGCTGAGCTTATGCAGAATCACATCGTCGACGAAGGTGCCGTTGGGGTAGAGCATGGCGGAGTAGTGCGCCTGACCGGTTTGCAGCCGGGAGGCGTCGTTCATCAGCAGCCTCTGCACCGCGGCGAGCGAGTTGGGCCCGCGCAGTTGGATGTCGCCCATGTGCGAGACATCGAAGATGCCTACGCTGTTGCGAACGGCCATGTGTTCTTCGATGAGCCCGCTGTACTGCACGGGCATCTCCCAGCCGCCAAAGTCCACCATGCGCGCCTTGTGGGCCAGGTGGGTGTTGTAAAGCGCTGTGCGGCGCAGCGTGGCCGCTGCGGTGGATGGGGTATTGCTCATAAGATGCCTGCCTCTGGTCGGGTTGCGGAGGGTGAGACGCGGCGCGCGTCTGGTTCGTGCGTCCGGATCGCGCGTCCGGATACAGTCAAACGATATCAAACGTCGCACTCAGGGGCGAACCGTGTCCTCGACGCTGTCTTCCGCCTCCGGCTATTTGACGGCCAGCGTGAGGACCGTGGAGTGCGTAAGAGAGCCGCTGGTGAGGGTTACGGTGATGTTGTAGGCTTGGGGACCGATGGGGACGGATACGTTGGCGCCGCAGCCGCTGAGGGTTGTGCTGAGGACGGCTCCGGCGGTAAGGAGGAGCAGCAGGGTGATCCTCTGCGCGAACCGCCTGCCGGAGCGGCGAAGCCTGAGAGCCAGGGGCAGGAGAAGGATCGCCCAGAGGGCGGGAGATCTGTGGCTGGAGCGTGTGCGGGAATGCAGAGTTCCGGGATGCAGCCGCGAGGTCTCGATGAGGTCCTGGAGCGGAACGGTGAAGGTGAAGGAGAGCGTGTCGAACCTGGTGTTGGCTGGAACCTGCCACGAGGTTGCGCTCAGTGGAACCCACGGCTGGGTGTTGAGCGTAACCGTGCCGCCCGGGGCCAGGCCGGAGACGGAGAGCACCGACGAAGCGGGAAGGCTGTCTCCGATGTTGGGTATCACTGCTACCTGGAAGGTTGCCGCAACCTTGGGCATCACGGTCTGCGAGGCTCCGGCGCTGCCGGTGGGCTGAAGGGTGAAGTCGAGTACATTCTCTGTGACGGGAGCGCTGCTCAGGCCCACGTAGTCCGTCGACCCGCTGTAGACGGCGGTGATGGAATCGGCCCCATCGGGCAGTGCGGAGCTGGTGAAGTTGGCCACGCCGCCGGTCAGGGCAGCCGTGCCCACGGCGGTGGTTCCGGCCATCAGGGTGACGGTACCGGTGGGCGTACCGCTGGCGGCGGCTACGGTGACGTTGAAGAAGACGGGCGAGAGCGCCAGCGTGGCGTTGGGCGAGCCGGTGAGGGTGATGGCTGGAGTCGCCGGCCGGATGATCAGCGTACCGGCTGTAGAGCCCGTGTAGTTTGAGTTGGAGACCGTGGCCGTGACAGGGTAAGATCCCGGCGCAGTCGGTGGATTCGGAGAGCTTCCAGAGTAGGTGAGGCTGACGCCTGCCGCGGTGGGGTTGGCGGAGACGGTCGCCGAGAGTGGTGAGCCGGTGTAGGTCTGGAGGAGGTTGCCGAGGGTCACGGTCGCGGTGGCCTTGTTGACGGTGAGGGTGGTGGAAGCAGTGGCGGGGTTGAAGTCTGTGGTGTCGGCGGGGGTAAAGCTGACGTTGAGTGTCTGCTGGCCGGTGGAGAGCACGGCTCCCGCAGCCGGGGAGTAGAGGAAGGTTCCGGCGACGGCAGTGTTGTTGAAGCTGGCCGAGGCGCCAAGCTGGGTGCCGGTCAAAGCGGTGCCGTAGGTGACGGGAGACGGAGTGGTCCAGAGGATCGCAGGGGTCGCCTTGGCGATGGTCATCACGCCGGTGGCTGTGCCGCTGTAGTTGGTGCTGTTCACCGTCGCGGTGACGGCGTAGGTTCCGGCGTTGGTGGGCGGAGTCGTCGATGCGGGATACGCCGTGCCGGTGTAGGTGAGGGTGACGGGCAGGCTGCCGGGGTTGGAGGCCGCCGTGGCCGAGAGCGGCGAGCCGGTGTAGGTCTGCGAGAGGTTGCCCAGGGTTATGGTCGCGGTGGCCTTGTTGACGGTGAGGGTGGTGGAAGCAGTGGCGGGGTTGAAGTCTGTGGTGTTGGCGGGGGTAAAGCTGACGTTGAGTGTCTGCTGGCCGGTGGAGAGCACGGCTCCCGCAGCCGGGGAGTAGAGGAAGGTTCCGGC
>JAJZDM010000162.1 GCA_021806005.1 Acidobacteriota bacterium
ACCCGGAGACCGTCATACTCGAAGACGGCAAGCTGATCTTCGACCTGCGCTCTGCCCGAACCACACTCAGCACGGAACACAACCGCTGCACGCTGCACCTCTGGAGCGAGGAACGCAACCTGGTGCGACAGGTGGCCAGCGTGACGGAGCGGGCCGGAACACTGCGGCTGGCAACACTGCGCTTTGGCCAGAGACAGACCCGGTTGCTGGAGCTATGCAGTGAGCGCGAGCGGCGTTCCCCGACCGCCCGCGACGCCGCCCGGCAACGCTACGTGCGGACGCTGGAGCGCGTGCTGGAGCGCCACTTTGCCCCGTGGAAGCCAGAGGGCCTGCGCACCGCGATGGACTTGGAACGTGGCTTTGGTCCAGCCTATACCCGCGGTTCGCTGGTGCTGAACAACCAGGCCTGGGCCGTCATTGGCGCCAACCAGCAGGAGAATGCCGTGGTCATCGACGGCATTCTGTCCCCTGGAATTCTGTGGCTGCACCACTGCCGGGAGCAGGCCGGCGGGCGACGGCTCTACCAGGGATTGAAGGTGGTCATTCCCCGTGGCGCAGCAGCGCTGACCAGCTCCCGCATGGCGTGGCTCAATCGTGAGGCCGCCGCCTGGGAGCTGTGGGAACTGGACGAGCAAAGCGAAGAACTCACCGACTGCGATCTCAACGACCAGGGCAATGTGCGCACGCGCCTGGTGCACCTTGCGGATGACCGGGCAGCACAGGAGCGCTTTGCGGCAGGTATCGCGCAGGTCATGCGGCTGGTGCCCGCGCAGGAGCAGGCGCGTGTGGAGCTGCGCCTGCGCAATCCGGCCGAACTGGCGTTCCTGCTGCACGGCCTTGAGTTTGCGCGCGCTCGCATGGATCTGGATGCCAACAGCTTCGCCCAGAAGCTGAAGGTATCTGCCGGAGTGGGTGCCCAGGAGATGGAGCTGACAGAGGCCAGTCAGCAACAGATTGCGTCGCTGGTGAAGGACCTCTTTGCGCGGCGGCGGGCTGTAGGTACAGCCGATGGCCAGGTTCCGGAAGACGCTGTCGGCGCAGCGCCAGGCGGACCGTGGTTGCAGCGCAGACCATGGATGCAGCGCGGGATTGCCTCCTCCCGGTCAACGCCGGCGCACGCCCGGCTGACGGTAGCAGCCCAGCGCGGCGAACGCAGCCGGATGCGTGACCCTCTGTTCCGTGCGGCGCCGGAGCGCTGGCTGGAATCCGTACTCCGCCAGAACCTGGCGCCGTTGACGCGCCCTCTGGCGCCCAATCCAGCGCCCGCTGCCGAGTCGACGCCCGCAGCGCAGTCCAGCCGAAGACAGTACGCCAATGAGCTAGATCCGGACACAATCGGCAACCGGGCCGAGGTTGCAGCCGCCCGGAACCAGCCGGAGCCGGATGGCAACCGGTGGTCGGCCGAGTCGGATGTGGGCTGCGCCCCCGGCTGGGAGAGCCACGTGATTCCCCGTCTGGACCCGCGCCACGTCTACTCGCAGGTTTCGGTCGTCGCCGGCGTCGGCGATCGTGGCCTGCTGGATCTGCTGGGCATCACCGCCGACGGGCGGCTGGCCGTGATCGAGTTGAAGGTGGATGACGATCTGCACTTTGCGCTGCAGGGTCTGGACTACTGGATCCGGGTCCGCCATCATCATCGCCAGAGCGCTGACCCCGCATCGGGCCTGGGTGATCTTCAACGCCACGGATACTTCCGGGGTGTCGAACTTTCGCCGCTCGAACCGCGGCTCTACCTGGTAGCTCCCTCGCTGCACATCCATCCCGCCACCGAGACGATCCTGGGCTATCTCTCACCCCGCGTGGAATGGAGTCTGCTGGCTCTCGACGAGCGCTGGCGCCAGCAGATTCGCGTGGTCTGGCGAAGACAGAGTGGCCGCTCACGCAGCCGCTGAGGGATCAACTCCCGAACGCTGGAATGTGAAAAGCTCCACCTCAAACAGCCGATCTACGGGGCGCCTGAAGCATCTTCCATGTAGGTGCACCCAATGCTTCGACCTTTATGTGCGTTTCCCCCAACGAAAACGCCACTGCGAGCTCGCTTCGAGGGCCCATCAACACGGAATGCTATAGACCTGCACCCTCGCCCATCGTTCCGGGAAGCGTGGATCTGTCCCGTCCGCATCTTGCACACACAGACCAGGGCATCGCGCGCTACCTGCAGAAGAGCGGCCTCAACCCCACGCCGAGGGCGCCTGGTTCAGATCCGAGTCCGGTTCAGGCTGGAAGCCGGCGTCCGGAGCGGGTGTTGTCCACCCAGCCTCCGCCCGCTCCGTAAAGAAGGCCTCTACCCTCTCGATCACCTGGGCTGCGCGCCGGGCCTCGAAGATCTCTCGGCGCAGCGCGGCTCCTCCCGGGACGCCGTGGGTGAACCAGCTCGCAAACTGCTTCATGCGCCCGATCGCATCCCGTTGCGCGCTCTCATGATTGCGCTTCAGCCGCTTTTCCAGGTCCGTCTCGGCCGGGCCGTTAACCTCCGGATGCTCCGCGATCTCGGCCATCAGACGGTCAAAGTAACCGCGGATCATGCGATAACGATCCATCTCCGTGGGCTGGTCATAGACGCCCACGCCAGTCTGCTGCCGGGAGAGCGTGTACTGCGCGATCTGGCGAAAGATCCAGGGATTGGCCGGCGCTGCCCGCCCGATCATCACCGCGTCACACCCGGTGGCCTCCACCATCGCCGCGGCGTCCTCCGGAGTGCGGATGTCACCGTTGCCGATCACCGGGATCCGGACCGCATCCTTGACCGCACCGATCCACTCCCAGCGCGCGTTGCCGCTGTAGCCCTGCTCGCGGGTTCGGGCGTGCAGCGCGACGGCGCTCAGGCCGCAGTCCTCCGCCATCCTGGCCAACTCCACGCAGACGATGCTGGAGTCGCTCCAGCCCATGCGGAACTTGACCGTAAAGGGGATCGAAACCGCCTTGCGGATCTCCTCGAAGATCTCCTGGATGCGCGGCAGATCCCGAAGCAGACCGCTGCCGCCATTGCAACTGACCACACGCTTGGCCGGGCAGCCCAGGTTCAGGTCCACCAGATCGAAGCCCGCATCCTGGCAGATCCGCGCAGATTCGGCCAGAGTGGCAGGATTGGAGCCGAAGAGCTGCGCCGAGATGGGATGTTCGTCCTCATAGTAGGTCAGGTAGCGCTGGCGCTTGCTCTCACGCATCCGGCTGAGGCCGTCGGCGGAGGTGAACTCGGTCATGATAAGGCCGCAGCCGGAGACCTCGTTGCTGGTTGCGGCGTCAACGTCAGCGGCCAACGAGGCTGGCGTCTGCAGCGCGGAACACCCGGGCTCGGCTGGAACAGCAGACGGCGTTGAATCTGCGGACCGGGCGTGATCCACAGGCTGCGCCGGGTGCGTGAACATCGACGCGTTCTTGATAAAGCGGCGGAAGACCGTGTCCGTAACCCCTGCCATCGGGGCCAGCACCGTCGCCGGCGCAACCCGCACGCCACCAATCCACAACTCCCCGGGCACGCTCGCATGATGTGGCATGGGGCGCGTGGGGAGAGCTTCCGGATTGTCCCAGTTCTTCTTCATGCTATCTTCAGAGGTCGGAGCGGTCTGCCCTGCCAGGACGCAGGGGGAACAAGAAAGGCCCCCGCTGTCCACGGGGGCCTTCCAATTCGTCTTGAAGGGCTTACTTCGCGGCGGCGGCGGCCTTTTTGGAATCGGTCGCAGCATACTTCCGGCGGAATCGCTCTACGCGTCCGGCCGTATCGACCAGCTTCTGCTTGCCGGTAAAGAAGGGGTGGCAGGCTGCGCAGATCTCAAGCACGATGGGACCCTTGTGCGTCGAGCGGGTATCAAACTGGTTTCCGCAGGCGCACTTCACGTGCGTGGTTTCGTAATGGGGGTGAACTCCGGTTTTGGGCATCTGGTTTCTTTCTAGCAATCCCGCCGCAGAACGGTTCGCTTGCACGCAGCCATGGAGCAGTGATCCGCTACCGGGCAGAGCCCGGGCCGGAGCCGCGGGGCGGGCGTACATCGATGTTCCTGTCGCGCTGCGAGCTTGGGCCCCGACTCCCGGGGCTACAGGCGCTGCAGATAGTTTACCACTGCAAACGACGCCTCTGAGGAGTCGTAAACGCCCCCCACCGGCTCGGGAATCTGGCAGTTATCCAGATTCCAGCGACGCCATCTCCAGCAACGTGGACTCCGGCATCGCCCCTCCAGCCTGCACCCTGCCATCCAGCCGCCACTGTGCCGCCGCTCCTGGGTGGTTCCATGTCACTGCTGGTTCCATGTCATGTCTACGCGCAGCGGGATCTCATTCTTGATCGGCACCGTCAGAAATGAGGGACGGTCGATCTTGAAGTCCGAACAGGTGAGTGGGATGGTTCCGGTAATACGCACGGCCTTGCCCTGCTGGGTGCGCTCGAACGGCACCTTGGCATAGTGAGCCGTCTGGCCGGCAAACTGGACGTCGAGATCGGCGTGAATCCACTGCTCGGCGGTCTCGGCCTGGGGAAAAAACGCTCGCACAATGACCATGGGAAACTGAGCGCCGCGCGTCGTCTCCAGCATGTGCAGGTCACGGTTTGTATCCCCCGAGTCAAAGGTCTTTACCGGAACGGCGATCAGGAAGCTGCAGCTTCCCGCGTGGCAGATGCCTTTGCCGCGGGCTGCATGACTCACCCCGTCAACCTCATGCATGGGGTGGGACATGTGATAGGTCAGCGTGGACTGATCCGCAACCCACTGGGAGTCAGCCTGGGCAAACATGGTGGGCGTGCCCAGGGCGACCAGCAGACCCGGCAGCAGGACAGAGAGCAGACGCTTCATGATTTCCTCCAGAACTTCAGGTGGATCGGCCAACTGACGGCAACGATGGCTGCAGCATATGCGATGACGGTGGTCACGGCGACCGCTCCATGCGCCGCCGCAATACCGTGAACCTTTTCGCCGTTCTGTTCCTGCGAGAAGGCCATCGAGCCGAGGATCGGGGTCAGGATCATGCCGGGGCCGTGGATAAACGCCAGGGCCTCATGCACGCGGATCGCTCCATGCTTGGGGTTATTCGGGATCTTGGGTGCGAAGATGGCAAACGAAGCGGTGGCAAAGTAGAGGCCCGCCGCGGCGCCGCCCACGGCGGCGTGAAAGTCAAGGTTGGCGGTGGATGGCTCCGTGATGATCTGGCCGTTCTTCCCCTTGGCCTTGACCATCGGTCCGGTGATCAGGTTGGCCACCATGGGCGCCAGCGTGATGACGCCCAGCCGCTGGTGGATCTTCAGCATCTCGCTGCGCTTGTTCAGCCTGGCCTGAAGCTTGGGATCGGCCTGCGTCTGCGCGGTCGAGAATCCCAGATCCGCCAGCGACGGCTGCTGCGGAGACGTAGACTGGGCCGGCAGCGGCGCGTTCGGAAGATCTGCCTCCGGGATCTCGCGCGGCGGCTCGGCGGCCGCCACCTGAACCGGTGAGGGCTGCGAGTAAGAACCGCCGCTTTGAGCCATCACCACACTGGAATAGAAGATGGCGCAAAGAATAACTGCAGATGGAAGAGCAAGGCTCCTCAGGCGATGAATCATAGCCGCTCGTCCTTGGAAGCAGAGTGGGGAATGGAGTGCGCTTCGATCATCGCTGAACATTATATGTCGCTATTAACCCCGTTTACGTCGTCACGGATCACTGCCGTCTTGGCAAGACTGCTGCGCGGCAGAGCACTCCGGCGCTTCCGGGGGGGGCGGTTTCCTCCATCGGGGCTCGATTCGCACAACCGCACACATGCCCCTCCGCCTGCGATACTGGAGGCATCGCGCCGCTTCCCGCCCGGGTCTCCCGCAAGAGGTGCGGCGCGGAGGATGGACCCACTATGCCGGAAGATCTCTGTCCACTGTGTGAAGGCGCTGGCTTGCGCGTCGTGGTGCGTGAGGATGGAACACGGATGGCGCAGCCCTGTCCGTGCCGCTCTGCTCTCCGCGCGGCCAGGATGATCCAGCAGGCCCGCATTCCGCAGCGCTATGCCCACTGCACCCTGGACAGCTATGACACCCACTTCCCCTCGTCCAACCGGACCCTGGAGGCAGCCCTGATGAAGGCACGCGGCTTCGTCAACGCCTACCCTTCAGGAACCAGCGGGAACGGGATCCTGATGAACGGCTCGATCGGCGTGGGCAAGACGCACCTGGCCGTGGGCATGCTCCAGGCGCTGATCCAGGAGCGCGGCGCCAAAGGCCTGTTCTACGACTATCGGGACCTGCTGAAGCAGGTGCAGAACAGCTACAACCGCAGCGTGGATGTCACCGAACTGGAGATACTGCAGCCAGTATTTGACGCCGAGGTGCTGGTACTGGACGAACTGGGCGCCTCCAAGCCGACCGACTGGGTCTGGGACACCGTGGCGCACATCCTGAACACGCGCTACAACGATCGCCGCACTACCATCATCACCACCAACTACCCCAACCGCCCTCCTCTGGGAGCCGACGAGAACGGTCCGCGCCTGGCCGTGCGTGAAGAGACTCTGGGCGACCGCATCGGGGAGCGCATGCGCTCTCGCCTCCAGGAGATGTGCGTGGTGGTGGAGATGACCGGCGAGGACTTCCGCCAGAAGGTCAAACGGGCCAGCTTCGCCTGATGCAACGGCGGCAAGGACTCAACATCGGCCCAAGTCTGCAACGGCGCGGCCAGCCTGGCTTGGTCGGGCCGGATCCAATGAGAACTCTTCGATTGCCGGGGAACCCGGAGACAGCACACCACAACGCCTTCCTCTCACCCCGGCAGGCTTGCCTGCCGGGGTGAGAGGAAGAAAGACCTTCCCTGACTCAACGCCGCAATCCCCTCGCACAGAGATCGCTCCAGCGCTACGGCAGGGTCAGCGTCTGTGTCAGGGGCAGATCCCGGGATGAGGAGCCCACCAGAATGGAGTAGGACCCTGGCGTCAGCTCCCAGTCCTTGTGGGCAACATCGAAGATCGTCAGGCGATCGCGATCCACGGGGATGGAGATCTACTTC
>JAJZDM010000163.1 GCA_021806005.1 Acidobacteriota bacterium
TGCAAGGCGCTGGCTCATGACGGTGAAGACCGGCTGAGGGATCGGGGAGTGGAGCCGCCTGTGTGGATACCCTTACCGGGCGACCGCTATGTTACCGGGTAACCGCTATTGACTTTTGATGTACCAGTGATTAACGTAAGGTCTTTCCAATTCAACCGAGCAGTAAAAATAGATGCTCAATCGATCGTTTTAGGAGGAAAGTACCCTATGAGGCCTGGGATCGTTGGTGCGTGCCGTTCAGGATTCGCGAAGAGCCGAAGTCGTGGATCCATTTTAATGGGAGCGGTTCTGACCTTAGTATGTGCCCTGGCGCTCAGCGTTGGTTCGGCCGCCTGGGGGCAGGCTACGGGAAGCTTCTCCGGGACGGTAACGGATAAGACCGGGTCTGTGATTCCTGGAGCCAAGGTTACAGTAACGTCGCAGGGTATCGGCATGGTTCGGGAGAGCAGGACGGACGCCTCCGGACATTACCTGGTTCCTCTGTTGCCGGTTGGATCCTACACGGTGGTGGTCCATATGCAGGGTTTTCAGGGAGCAGAGTCCAAAGATCTGCGCCTCCAGGTAGACCAGGCGCGCGAGTTGGATTTTTCCTTGCTGCCTGCGGCTGTAGAGACGACGGTGGAGGTCTCTGGAGAGGCGGTCGCGGTAAATACCGCCAATGCAGCGCTGGGCCAGGTCATCAACTCGCAACAGGTCACGCAGCTTCCGCTGAATGGCCGTGACTTTGTGCAACTGGCGACCCTGACAGCCGGCGCCACCGCAGAGACCAATCCGGGGAGCTTCTTTACCTCAGGATCGGACAGCGAAGTTGCTGCGCGTGGACCATTTTCCCTCTCCGTGGGCGGCTCCCGGCCCAACAGCACAGATTGGATGCTGGATGGCGTGGACAACAACGAACTCACCGCCGGGGGCATCGGCGTTTACTCTTCGGTGGACGACATTCAGGAGTTCAAGGTTCTGACCAACTCGTACTCAGCCGAGTTTGGGACCCGGGCCGGTCCCACTGTGCTGGTGACCACAAAATCGGGGACCAACAACTTCCATGGAACGCTCTATGAGTTTGTCCGCAATACGGCCCTCGATTCGAGAGGCGAGTTCGATCCAACCACTCCTAAGTTCAATCTGAATGATTTTGGCGGCTCCTTCGGAGGGCCGATCCGCCACGACAAGACCTTCTTCTTCATCGACGGCGAGCAGAAGTACCAGCGGGAGGGAATCACCTTCACCGGTCTGGTTCCTTCCCTGGCGATGCGTACCGGAGATTTCTCGGCGGATGCCTTTGGCAATCCGATCAGCGGGCAATCCGTCGTCAATCCGAACATGATCGGCGTCGGCACCTCGGCACTTTACTTTCAGTGCGCCGCCAACGGGAGCCCTCTACCCGCCAATCCCGACGGCAGCCAGTCTGCGGGAACCCCTTGCAGCAAGATTCCCTCCGGCCTGATCAACAGTATCGGTCAGGCGCTGATCAACATCTATCCTGCGCCGAACGCCAACCAAGGCGCCGTTGGGGCCAGTTACAACTACGTCAGCGAGCCTGTCCGCCAGTTGAATCAGACCCGGTTTGACGTTCGACTAGATCATACGATTCATTCCGGGGATCTGCTCTTTGCGCGCTTCAGTTACGACCAGGCCTTCTCCTATGTCCCGGGAGGCGCGCCGGGTTTGGCCGAGGCCAACGCCTTTGGCAGCAATGAGGACCTGATCAACCACGCACGCAACATCGGTACGGGGTGGACGCACATCTTCTCGCCAAAGACGATCAACCAGATCACCTTTGGATACGATCGCATCTTCGACTACATCAACTCCCAGGACAACTACACCTGCGAGTCGGCGCTGCTGGGAATCCCCAATGCCGATCTGGGTTGCTCCGCGGGTGGCAGCCCGATCTCCGGTGGCTCGTACAGCCAGGGTCTGGTGTCTACGGAGATGCTGGCCGGCTACTGGTCTCTGGGTGACCGTGGTTACTCGCCCTTTCAGGGTGGGACCAACATTTTTTCTTTCAAGGATGTCCTTGACCTGATCCGCGGCAACCATGAGATCCGCTTTGGCCTTGATCTGCGAGACAACCAGATGAACGTTGGCACGGAGGCCTTTCAGGATGGTTTCTGGATCATCGGCAACGGTGGAAACTTCTCCGGCTTTTCGGGTACGGTCAACAACGCATCGGTCAGCGTCGCCGGCAGTCCAGAGGCGGACCTGCTGATGGGCATCACGGGACTGGCGATTCATGATCAGACCTATGACGGGCCGGTCACGGGTCGCCGCTGGAGGATCTTCCGGCCGTTCGTGGAGGACGATTGGCGTCCAACCTCCTCGCTGACGTTCAACCTTGGCCTGGCCTGGGATATGACCACCCCCATCTCCGAGATTCACAACCGGATGTCGGATTACATTCCGAATACGGAACAACTACTGATCGCGGGGCAGAATGGTGTGAGCCGATCAGCGGGGATTGCGATGTACTGGGGGGCGGTAGAGCCGCGCGTGGGCCTCACCTGGAAGGTCTTCCACAGTGAGAAGACTGTGCTTCGCATGGGCTTTGGACTCTTCCATGACTCCTCCTGGAACCAGGGCGCTCAAGGTTTGTGGCAGAACCCGCCCAACCTGGGAGAGTCGGATGCCTTTGCCAGCGCCGGATGCGCCTTCGCATCGTCTTACTGCGATCAGACACTGGGACAGGCGCCGCAAGCGATCAGCCTCTCCAGCGGCTTTGCTCCGCTGCCCAATCCGCAGAATGTGGCCAGTTTTACAGGCACCTTCAACTACGAGCCGCAGAACCTGCAGCCGGGCAGGGTGCGTCAGTACAACGTGAACGTGGAGCGCCAGTTGCCCGGCAATGTGGTGCTTACTGCGGGCTACGCCGGCGCGGTTGGCGGTCACCTGCTGGAGTATGGCAACGACCTGAACACGAACAGCCCTTCAGCCTGCGGAACCGTGCCTGGATACACGCTGGGCTGTCTGTCTGGCGGTGCTCCCTACATCTATCCCTACAACCCGCCCAACTTCAATGCCATTATGCTCTTCGGCGATGTAGGCAAGACGCACTACAACTCGATCCAGATCAAGGCGGAGACCTTGACACCCAAGCATGGTCTTTACATGCTGGTGGCTTATACCTACTCGCGTACCTACGACAACGGATTATCCGATGGACTCGGTTCGGAACTCAGCGCCCCTTACTTCCCACTGCCCAACTGGCCGAATCTCGACTGGTCGTTGTCACAGATCAATCTCGATAACAGCTTCACGGCCAGTCTGACCTACGATCTCCCGTTTGGTAAGGGAAAGGCCTTCGGGAGCAACTGGGGGCGGACCACCAACATGCTGCTGGGCAACTGGCAGGCGACGCTGATTGAACGAGTTTCTTCCGGCTTCCCGGTCCCGCTGATCGACAGCAACAATCAGTCCGGAACGTACTTTGAAAACGGAGGGGATGACAACAACTACAACCGGCCCAACGAGGTTCCCAACTGTCCGGTGTATGCAGCGGACCACAGCAAGCACCAGTGGATCAATGCATCCTGCTTTGTTGCCGCGCCGGCCGGAGAACTGGGCGATGCGGCCCGGGTGCCGGTGGTTGGCCCAGATTTTGTCAACTCGGACGCTTCGCTGATCAAGGATTTTCTTCTGCCGAGGCCGAACATGGGGTTGAACTTCCGTGCCGAGTTCTTCAACCTGTTCAACCATCCGCAGTACGGCATGCCGGTGAACGATATCAACCAGCCGGGATTCGGGCAGGTGGAGTCCTACGTCAACAACCCGCGCCTGATTCAGTTGGCGCTGAAGCTGACGTTCTGAACTCAGGGTGTTTTGGATGACGAATGAACCAGGGAGCAGGGGAAGACTTCCCCTGCTCCGGCTGGCTTGTGGTCGGACTGCTGGCGGTTCCACGCCGCGGGTCTTTGAGTCAGCCGTGTCCGTGGATTGTGCGGGAGCGAGAGTCCTGGACGTGCCTGCTTACGATCCACTGATCGAGCAGCATGGCCAATGCAATGGCCAGCCAGTAGGCTGCGATGTTCCGGAAGGAAAAGTATGTTCCCAGAAGGATACGACCGGCGAGGGTGACGCGGAAGGCGTCGGTCGCCGCCGTGTGCCAGAGTCGGCTGAACTCCAGCAGGGTAGCTGCGGCTGCCGCGATGGCGCCCAGCATCCTGCTGGATCGTTGTGGAAGGGATGCGGCGATGAGCCAGTACAACGCCATCGCCCACAGGACGGAGCCTCCGTATTTGACGTAGAAGGCCGAGAGTCCGAGCGGCGCCATGCGGACAGCGAGTCCAAGTGGAATGGTGATCAGCAGGATCAGCAGACAGGCTGCTCGGCGTCTCTGCGGCGTCCTCATCGGGAGCACCTCGTTTACGGGGGAGGATGGTCGCAAGTTCTTGCAGTCTTTTGACTGCAAACCCTTATGGACCTGCCCCCGTTCTTGCCATCCTTGGTAACTTGACCCTTGAGGGTTTACTTTGGTGGAGGTAGATCGTCTCTCAGGAGAATCATCGCATATGAGATCGTTTGGCTACGCTGCGCAGAGCAAGACCTCGCCTCTTACCCCCTTTCACTTTGATCGGCGCGAGCCGGGACCCGACGATGTTGTGGTAGCCATTGATTACTGCGGCATCTGTCACTCGGACATCCATCAGGTTCGGGACGAGTGGGGTGAGTCAATGTATCCGATGGTTCCCGGCCATGAGATCGTGGGCCGGGTAACCGCTGTGGGATCCCAGGTTACAAGGTTCAAGCCGGGCGATCTGGCGGGTGTGGGGGTTACCGTCGAGACCTGCATGGCCTGCGAGAACTGCAAGGCCGGCGCTGAGCCCTACTGCACCAAGGGTATGGTGGGAACCTACAACGCGAAGACCTATGCCGGGGAGATGACCTACGGAGGCTACTCGGACATCATCGTGGCGCCCCAGCACTACGTGTACACCATCTCGCCGGAGCTGGATCTAGCCGGGGTGGCTCCGCTACTCTGCGCCGGCATTACCACCTACTCTCCTCTGCGCCACTGGAAGGTGGGTCCAAACAAGAAGGTTGGAGTGGTCGGGCTGGGTGGTTTGGGTCACATGGGGCTCAAGTTCGCGCACTCGATGGGTGCTTACGTGGTGCAGTTCACGACTTCAGAGAGCAAGGCGGCTGACGCGCGAAGGCTCGGTGCGGATGAGGTGGTGATCAGCAAGGACGAAGCCGCCATGGCACGGCAGGCTGGCAGCTTTGACTTCATTCTGGATTGTGTGGCCGCGCCACATGACATCAACGCCTACCTGAACCTGCTGCGGCTGGATGGAACCCTCTGCCTGGTTGGCCTGCCGGAGCAGCCTCTGGAGACCTTGCCGTTTTCTGTGGTGGTCAACCGCCGTTCTCTCTCCGGCTCCATGATCGGCGGCATGAATGAGACCCAGGAGATGCTGGACTACTGCGCGGAGAAGAAGATTGTCGCCGACATCGAGTTAATTGGCTACGATCGCCTGGAGGAGGCCTACGCGCGTGTGGTCAAAGGGGATGTGAAGTACCGCTTTGTTCTGGACGGCAAGACCCTGAAGCGATAAGGCCTGCGGGCCGCTTCAGGGCAGGCGGATGTGGAGTGCCTCTTCGGGCTGGATGTATCCCTTTTTCCGGAACCAATCTTCCATGGCCGCGGAGAGGCGCTCGAGGGGCACGCGGTTGCCAATCTCGAGCACTCCGTCGGAAGTGGGCAGGGTGTCGTCGAAGACCGCATCGTTGGTGAAGTTGCGCATGGAGAAGTTGTCCAGCCACTGGATGGGGCAGGGTGTCAGCCCGTCCTGACGCCTCCCATACTCGATGAGCACTCTGCGCTCGAACAATTGGGTCCTTTCGCGATCTAGATGAACTGAAGAAACATCGGATGATCGACGACGAAGGCTTTGGGTGCGTCTCCCAACCGTCCTGTGGATGGATCATGGGCGAAGACGGTCACCGTGGATGTGCCCTGGTTGGCGCACAGTAGCCAGCGTCGAGATGGATCGAAGGTGAAGTACCGCGTAAAGCCGCCACTGGTAAAGACGCGCTGCTGTTCTGAGAGCAGACCTGTGGATGGATTTACCTGGTAGACCACCAGCGAGTTCTCGCCGCGCGTATTGGCGTAGAGAAACCGCCCATCCGGGCTGATGGAGATCTCGCAGGCGATACTCCCCGGCAGCGCCGCGGTTGTGGCTAGCGTGGAGATCGCACTTTCCTTGCGCAGTACCGGAGCAGGCAGGCCGTTGCTTACGTTCCAGTCATAGAGATCGATGGTGCAATCCAGTTCATGGATACAGTAGAGCCACAATCCATTGGGATGGAAGGCAAGGTGCCGAGGGCCGGAGCCGGCGCGGGCAGCCACTCGTACGGGAGCCTCGATGGGATGCGCTGAGCCGGGATGGATGGGAAATATCTCGATGGAGTCTTCGCCGAGGTTGCAGACCAGTACAAAGCGGTTATCCGGGCTGAGGGTGGCCGAGTGCAGGTGAGGCGCATCCTGGCGCTCCGGATGTGGTCCCGGGAGACCGCAGGCCGGGTTCTTGTCGCAGGCGAAGAAGGCGGCGTTGTGCATCGTGCCGTTCTCATCCAGGTGAAAGGCGGCAAAGCTGCCTCCGCCGTAGTTGGCGACGAAGGCGACCTGTCCGGTCTGATCGACGGAGACGAAACAGGGTGCGTTTCCGTTACTGCTCACCCGGGCGAGTGGTGTCAGGGCCGCGGTCTCCGGATCCAATCGGAAGCTGCACAGCGCTCCATCGCTCTGGGGCAGCTCATTGACCGCATACAGGATCGGATAGCGGGGATGCAGGGTCAGATAGGTGGGATGATCGGTGGTTGCGGCTACCTGAATGTTGCGCAGCTCGCCGCGCTCGGCATCCCACGCCGCGCGAAAGATTCCTTTGCGTGTGTCGGAGCCGAGCAGGATCCATCGCGGCGTGGGCGGGACCTGAGTTGGGGC
>JAJZDM010000024.1 GCA_021806005.1 Acidobacteriota bacterium
GATCTATGGCCGGGAGATGTATGAGACCTGGTACAAGATGTCCGTGATGCTGGAGAGTGGGGTGGATATCTCTCCTGTGATTACGCACCGGTATTCATATCACGAGTTCGAGCAAGGGTTTGCGGCGATGATCTCGGGAAATGCGGGGAAGGTGGTGCTGGACTGGACGGGTGCCTAGCCCCGGTTGCCGGTCCGGTTGCCTGACGGCATCCCGCTGTGACCGGTTCAAACCCTGGTAGGGTTGGAACCGGCCGCTGTCGCTTGATAGCGTAAGGCTTCGTCGGCCGCTCGGCCGCAGGCGATGGATCAGGTTTGGCCTGGGTGATCAGGCTCATGGGTGAGCCTGGGCGAAGGCGGCGTCGCGGTTCTGTGATTCCTATCGAGGCACTACTGCGTCACCCCGTCCCTAACTGCGCGAACCTCCAGGAAGAGTTTCCTCCGCTGCTCTGCTTCCTGATGGAGCCCAGGCACGCGGTCCAACCACGCCAACCGA
This sequence comes from Acidobacteriota bacterium, assembly GCA_021806005.1. Lineage (GTDB taxonomy): Bacteria > Acidobacteriota > Terriglobia > Terriglobales > Acidobacteriaceae > Granulicella. The sequence goes on from JAJZDM010000024.1 coordinate 494, forward strand.
TCATGCGCTGTAGTATGCATGGGATCCAAGGCGACTGCCATGCGCTGGACCTGAATCGCATCCTGAGGTTTGTCCTGGGGGCAGGGTTTACAAATCGAAATATTATTTCGAAATTGTAGACAAATGCTGTTTTCTGCTGTTAGCCTTCTTTTTCATCACAGCAGCCGCCGTTATGGCCAAAGCCAAATCCTCCTCCGCCAGACCTTACCTCGCGCACCGTCAACGGCAGCGCGAACGAATCCTCGATGCGGCGCGCGAGCTCTTTGACGCGCAGGGCATCGACCGCGTAACCATGGCCGAAATCACAGCAGCCAGCGGCGTGCAACCCTCCACACTCTACCAGTACTTCCCCAGTAAGGACGAGATCGTCGCCGCGCTCGTCAGCGAAATTTTCGCAAGTGACAGCCTGCTCATTGAGCAGCGCGTCGATTCTGCTCCGGACGCGCTGGCGCGCATCGCCGCTCTGTTCGATTTTCTTGCGGAAGACCTCGCGCGCAGCCCCCGCAACGCACGCTTTATGGCCCAGTTCGATGCCCTCTACGCCCGCGACTGGCCCGTGGAAAGACTCCTTGCGATCGAGGCCAGCAGCGGCCTGCGCGACTTCCATTTTCTGACCCGGCTCATCCGCGAGGGCATCGCCGACGGCTCTCTGCGCGCAGACCTTCAGCCGGCGTTCACACTCCACGCCGTTCTCAACGCCGTCATCGGTCTCGAACGCCGTCTGGCGGCCTTTGGCGGCAAACTCGAGACAGAGTTCGGCCAACCCATCGACCGCTTGTTCCGCGAGGCTCTGCGCATCCTGCTACTTGGCATGGCCTCGCCGCGCGCTGCGCGCCGTTTCCATTTTGTCCCGCCAGCGCCCAGCATCCAGCCACGCCCTGCCGGGTCGAGCACTCCCAAGCCGCGCAGCGTTCCGCGATCCGAATTTCGTCCGCCGAAATCCAGCCTACCGAGCGCAAAGCCCACGTCCAGCCGCAACGCCAAGGTTCATGCCGGCGCGAACTCGCCTCGCAAGCCCCATTTGCCACGACCATCCGCTCGCCCACAATCCGCATCCAGAACTGCCGGAGAAACCCGATGAACTCTCGCCTCACCCGCCTTTGCGCACTGCTCGTCTTCTCTGCGCTTGCCACCTGTCTCTCGCTCCGCCTGGCCGCGCAATCGCAGCGCCAGTCGCTCTCCGCCGATCTCAACTGGAAGTTCACGCTGGCTGACCCTGCCGGAGCCGAAGCGCCTGTCTTTGATGACGCAGCATGGACCACTGTCAATCTGCCGCACGACTGGAGCATCGCGAGTGCGCCGAACCCTGAAAATCCCGGCGGCGCCGGCGAAGGTTTCTACCCAGGCGGCATCGGCTGGTACCGCAAAACCTTCCTCGCGCCCGACTCCTGGCAGGGCAAGCGCATCAGCGTCGAATTTGACGGCGTCTACCAGCACGCCACGGTCTACCTCAACGGCAAGCGGCTCGGCTTCCACGCATACGGCTACACCAGCTTCCGCTTCGACCTCACGCCCTCGCTCCAATATGGCGGCTCGAATGTCCTCGCCGTCCGTGTCGACAACTCCGCCCAGCCGAACAGCCGCTGGTACTCCGGCTCCGGCATCTATCGCCACGTCCGCCTGGTTATCACCGCGCCCATCCACATCGCCCACTGGGGCGTCTTCGTCACCACTCCCCAGGTCTCCGCCACCCAGGCCCAGGTCGCCATCCAGACCCAGATGGTCAACCGCTCCACGGCCCCTGCTCACCTCACGCTCGAAACCACGCTCGTTGACAGCGCCGGAAGATCCGTTGGAGTCGCGCGCTCGACCTTCGATCTAGCCCCGCAGCAAGGCACGACGGAGCAGCAAACCGTCGGCGTCTCGAACCCCTCGCTCTGGTCGCCCGCCTCGCCCACACTCTACCGCGCTATCTCCAAGCTCCGCGCAAGCAGTTCGTCACCCGCTGCCGGCGGCTCCGTTCTGGATCGCGTCGAAACCCCCTTCGGCATCCGCTCCCTCGCATGGTCCGCGCAAAGAGGTCTTCTCCTCAACGGCACGCCCATCAAGCTCCACGGCGGCAGCGTCCACCACGACAATGGTCCGCTGGGCGCTGCCGCCTTCGACCGCGCCGAGTTTCGCCGCGTGCAGTTGCTCAAAGCCGACGGGATGAACGCCGTCCGCACCGCTCACAACCCTCCATCGCCCGCCTTCCTCGACGCCTGCGACCGCCTTGGGTTGCTCGTCCTCGACGAGCCATTCGACGTCTGGCAGGCCCACAAGGTGAAGTTTGACTACGCCACTGATTTTGACCAGAACTGGAAGCGTGACATCGCTTCCATGGTCCGCCGCGACCGCAACCACCCCTCCATCGTCATCTGGGGCATCGGCAACGAGATCCCCGAGTTGGAGACTCCCAAAGGCGCGCCGCTCGCCCACCAACTCATCGCCAGGCTGCGCTCGCTCGACACTACCCGTCCGCTGACTCTTGCCTTCCCCGGCACCACCACCAAGCCCAACGCCGCTGCCGTCTTCTCCCAGCTTGATATCACCGGCTACAACTACAGCATTCTCCCCACCTGGGCCAGTGACCACCAGGCCATCCCTTCGCGTCTGATGCTGACCACCGAGTCCTACCCCTCGAAGGTCTTTCCGCTCTGGCAGATCTCCCACGAGCATTCCTTCATCCTCGGCGATCTCACCTGGACTGCGATGGACTACCTTGGCGAGTCCGGCCTCGGTGCCTGGTCCTACGTTACCCCCGACCAAGCCCGCCAGATCACCTCTGAGATGGCCGTGCTCGGCAGCACCACCTTTGTCGACCAACTGTTCACCGGCATGGCCGAAGGCAAAGACATGAGCGCGGATGTGTCCAAAGACTCAACCCCGGAGCAGAAAGCGCTTGCCTCCGTCTTCTTCCACGGGTTTCCATGGCACGCCGCCGACTGCGGTGACCTCGACTTGATCGGCAATCGCAAGCCCCAGTCGTTCTACCGAGACATCATCTGGAACGGGGGCGATCGTCTCTACACCACCGTGCGACTGCCCGCGCCGCCCGGCAAAGCCATCGTCGCCGTCGGTTGGGCCGTCTACCCAACCCTCCCATCCTGGACATGGCCCGGCCACGAAGGGCAAACTCTCGACATCGAGGTCTACTCCCACGCCGACCAAGTCCAGCTCTACCTCAACGGCAGGCTGCTCGGCCAGCAGCCCACCGGAGTCGCCCAGCAGTTCCAGACCATCTTCCATGTTCCCTACCAACCGGGAGCGCTGAAAGCCATCGCGCTGCGTGATGGCCGCCCCGTCGCCGAACAGACCCTCACCACCACCGGACCCGCCACCGATCTGCGCCTGACCCCTGACCGCACGAGGCTCCACGCCGACGGGGAGGATCTTGCCTTCGTCCAGGTGGAAGCCGTCGACGCTCACGGCCGGCCTGTCCTGGACGCTGCCCATAACCTCCACTTCACCGTCACCGGCCCAGCCACCATCGCCGCTGTCGGCAACGCCGACCAGCAGGACTCATCCCTCTACCAGGGCACCGAACGCAAGCTCTACCAAGGCCGTGCGCTCGTCATCCTGCGCACCACCCCGCAGCCCGGTACCATCCATCTTCACGCCACCACCACCGGGCTGGCCGCCGCTTCCGCCACGCTGACCACCATCCGGTCGGCCGGTACGGATGACAACAACCTCTTGAAGCAACACAACTAAAGCCGGTTCTTCCAGGGAGGATGAGTGGGTACGCAGCGTCTGCGGGCCAAGGGAGAGATGCTGGACTGCAGACTTTGTGGAAGATGGGCTGAAGAAAGAGATGCCCGGGACATGCGCCCGGGCATCTGGAGGAGGTGAAGGTCAGAAGGTCAGCTTGAGCGCCATCTGCCCGATGCGGGCCGGTTCCGCCCCGGTGGATGTGATCTGACCTTCTCCGCCGCCGGTATTCACGCCCGATAGGTTGATCTGATTGGAGCTGTTGGGCGTGGCGAAGCTGGCCTGATTGAGGGCGTTGTACATCTCCCAGCGGAACTGCAGGTTGTAGCGTCCTCCCCAAGGGAAGTTCCGGACGATGGCCGCGTCCGTGTAGTCCAGAGGGGCTCCGAACATAATGTTCTTCCCTGTGTTGCCGAAGGTTCCGGGAGCGTTTTCCTTGAAGGCATTGATGTTGAAGTAATTGTTCAGCCATTGCGTCTTGCCGCCCTGGCGAACCTTCAAGGACTGCCCGACGACCTGATCGGCGCGATCCTCATACTGATTGGCCAGAGACTGGTTGTTGCCGAATCCACCGCTGACGCCAAAGGGAGCGCCGGACTGGGCGGTGATGATAGCGCTGAGTTCCCAGCCACCGAGCAGTTGCCGCACCACCCGATTGAAGCTGGGCACGAAGGGTGTGGTGTAGATGAAGTTGGTAATTGAACGCAGTGGGACATCCTCATTGGAGATACCCCAGCTCCAACTCAGGTCAAATGGATCGCCGAGCTGATTGGTGCCGAAGCTGATGTTTGCGGAGGAAGCAAGGTCTTCCGTCTTGGACCAGACGAGGTTGGTCTGGAACTGGAGTCCGTGATTGAGGTTGCGATCGAGGCTGAGCTGAAGCGAGTTATAGCGGGCAGTTCCGTAGCTGAGCATGTCCAGAATCTCGCTGAAGGCCCCGTAACTGCTGCGGTTCCCGGTGTTGGCGTAGATTCCCGGGTTGCGGTCGAGGATGAAGGGAGCATGGTAGGTGTTGCTGCCGACGTAGGCCAGACGAAAGACCATATTTTGTCCCATCTGCTGCTCAGCAGTTACGTTCCAGCTCTCGGTCATGGAGAGTTTGAAGCCGGGGTCGATGGTTGCCGGTATCGTGATGCCCGAGGTGAACTGTGCGGTGGACGGCGGCCTATAGCTGGAGGAGGCGAAGGGCGGGAATGGGCTGACGCCGTTGGTTCCGGCAAAGCCGGACCACGGATCGTTGAAGTTGAGCGGGGTAGTATTGGTTCCCTCCAGATAGTAAGTGGGGGCGAAGGGAGCGTTATCGGCGGTGTGGTTGTACTCCGAATAGATCATCGGAGAGGTGAAGAGACCGAAGCCGGCATGGAACGAGGTGTGCGGCATGCGGCTGGGTTGCCAGGCGACACCGACACGCGGTTCCCAGTAACCGTAAGTGGTGCGCATGAGGCCGTTTCCTATACCGGTATCGCCAGGAAAGACGAGGCCGGTTGGAGCGTTGGGATAGACCGTGCTCTGCTGCCCAGGAACAAAGGTTGCGGAGCGGCCGTTCGCAATCTGGGGGGGGAGGTTCGGATCCCATCGCAGTCCGGCGGTGATGGTGAGGTTGGCCCGCATGCGGTACTCATCCTGTCCATAGAAGCCGGGTTGCCAGCCGGCGACATCGGCGACTTCGCCCGCGCCCTGGAACATGGAATTGAGATCGCCCACCAGAAAGTCGGCGAGGCCGGCGCCAGTGTACTGACCATCAAAGTTGATGATGGGCTGGGTGGGGTACTGGGTGAGTTCTTCGGCGTACTGGTGCTGGATATCTGCGCCGATGGACAAGGTGTGCTGGTTCCAGGTCTTGGTCAGCTCCTCATAGACGCCGTCTGTCGTGCGCACCTCCTGAGACGGCTCATAGTAGCCAACATTGAAGCCATCGCCACTCACGCTGAAACCCTCGACGTAGCAGGATCCGGGCATCTCGGTTACCTTGATGTACTCCGACCAGCAGAAGGGCTGGTTGTTGCTGGTGAGCGCCTGGGAGCCGTTGTGCGCCGACATCTGAGCCCAGAAGACATGGGCCACGTTCACCATGGTTGGACTGATCGTCCAGGTGTAGCCCAAAGTCTCGTTGTAGTACTTTTCCTTGATGGCGAAGTCATAGTTCCAGTTATTGTTCATCGCCATCAGATTTCCAGGAACATCCCCGGAGGGCTGAATGAGACTGCTCACGAAGCTGCGCAGGAAGACGCGCTGGGTTGGAGTGATGTCGTAATCGAGCCTGCCGGTGCCTTCATCGAGATGATTGATATAGGGCGCGGACACGTAGTATGTCAGTCCGTCCGCCTGCTGGCCGGTGGGAAATGCGGTCTTCGCAATGGTGACAGCGGTTGCGTTATAGCTGTAGCCGGGCAGAAGCTGGTTCGGTTTCCCGTTGATCACTCCGAACGGGCAGACTGACGAGGAGCCAGCGGTACACAGCGTCTCCGTTGTTCCATTGGGAGAGAGGGCGCTGAAATCGCCGGAGAGCATCGCCGTGGTAGGAAAGTAGCTGTTGAGTTCCGTGGAGGAGGTCGCATTCCGCGTTCCCTGGTAGTTGCCAAAGTAAAACAGCTTGTTGTGCAGGACCGGGCCGCCGACGTAGCCGCCAAACTGATTCTGGTGCAGAGGGTTGATCTGATGAGAGAAGTAGTCCTTGGCGTTGAAGACCTGATCGCGGAGAAAGTCGAAGATGCCGCCGTGGATGGCGTTGGTTCCGGACTTGGTTTCGATCGTGACTACGGCGCCGGGGGCGAAGCCATAGGCGGCGTTGAAGTTATTGGAGATGACGCGGAACTCCTCCGTGGCGTCGGCGTTCGGGAACGGAGCCTCCAGGCCCAGGTAAGTGTCCATGTTGGAGACGCCGTCCAGCAGGAAGTAGACGCTACCCTGGTCTCCGCCGTTGGCGGAGATGGATGGCTCCATGTTGGAGGGAAAGGAGAAGCCGGTCTGGTCGTAGGAGTTGCCGCCTACGGTCATCCCGGGCGCGAGCAGAACCAGGGTGGCGGGCGTGCGGTAGTCGAGCGGCAACTCGGAGATGGCGGTGGAGTCGATGACCTGGCCCAACGAAGCATTGGACGTATTGAGCAACTCCGCATTCGCGGTGACGTTCACCGTCTGCTTCACGCTGCCGATCTTCAGTTCCACATTCTGGGTCTCAGCGGTGTCGACTGTGATCACGATGCCGGTCTGAACGTAGCGCTCGAAGCCCGAGACCTGAACAGCCAACTGGTATACGCCCGGGGGAAGGGGCGCAATTCTGTAAGCCCCGTCGCCGCTTGAGGTGGCCTTGAGCGTGAGTCCAGTGCCGGTATTCTTCAAGGTGATGGAGGCTGCGGGGATGGCGGCGCCCGAGGGGCCGACGATCTGGCCGTTCAGGCTGGCGCCCACAGCCTGCCCGAAGGCGTGCCCTGCAGGCAGGAGCACGAGCAGCAGCAGCGGTAGAACAAACCAAAAGGTAAGTCGCGAATAGCGTTGCATAATAGTCTCCCTGAGAGTGTTCCATCGCGTGCCGTTGCCGGACGCGATTGCAGCACCGGAGATCTCCGGATGCGACCACGGGTCGCGCTCGGGAATCGTACCTGGTACGGCTTTCTTTATTACCGCGGGAATAGTACGTGGCGGTAATGTGCACGCGAATCCAACTAAAGTCGGATCGCACAAAAAAATGGTTCCTTCCTGCAAAAAAAGGCGGATATTCTGCCTCAAAGGGTTTTCTAAACGCCGGGTTTTCACCGTTCCAGGAGCACGGTTTCATATTGGGGCAGGAGCGAGATGCTCGTGATGGCCGCAGCGGAATGGGTGGCTTCAAGTTTGCTCCATGCGCGGCTGTCCAGGTAGATGGGTGCGCTGCGGCTCAAGGGAAGGACCTGGATGCGCAGCGGCTGATCGAAGATCTTGGGAACGAATCGCATCAGTCCGATCTCCCAGGGTGAACCGTTGTAAAAGTTGTCGTCCAGCAGATCGGCGTCCTGATTTCTGCCCGGATCGCTACCCCAATAGGCGCGGCCAATATCTCCGCTGTAGTCCATCCGTAGAAACAACTGGCTGATTCCCGCCAGATTCTGCCGGGGCAGGGTGAACTCCCATTGAGCGGCTTGCTTAAATGCCGACTCCGGTGGAAGCGTGGCAACCCTGTGCTTTCTCCAGGGGACGCCAGAGCCGAGTCGTGTCGTCGGCGGAGGCCCGGGATCGCGCGTCTGTTGCCAGGTATAGCGAATCGTCGCCGCGGGAATCGATAGCTCGTACTCTGCCCATGGTTGCTGCTGTTGCACGGTGAGGGTGCGATGTTGGCCGGGAGCGACGGCAAGATCTGCCGATGGATAAAGTGCAACTTCGGCGCGGTTGGGGTTCTCGGTGCGCAGGTCCAGACGGTTGCCGGTCCAGAACAGATCGGCGGGCGAGAGGGCCAGAAGAGGGCGGCCCCGAAGCATCGGTTTCCAGAGGTCTTCGGCCTCAGCTTCGGTGAGGACGAGGATCTGGAAGGAGGGTTTGTGCTTTGGAGTCACACGAAGGAATGCATCCTGTCCCGCCTGGATGCCATCGATGTGGATGGCTCCGTCCTGCTTCCGGATGCTGGCTCCTCCGGCTTGGACGTCCTGGGTGTCCGCCGGATCGAAGACAAACTCGGGAGCGACTCCGGGCAGGGCGAAGAAGACCCAGGTGGAGTGGCTGCCGGTATGGATCCGGGTAACGAGCTGCGCTGTGCTGTAGCGCAGGGTGGCGCCCTCCATGGGCAGGTTGAAGGGCCAGATGAGGTAACTGCCGGCAGGGATAGTGACGGGCTGGGAGGGGACGCGCAGGGTTCCTCCAGGGAGGTCCAGTGTCGCTTGAAATCCGGTACGAGCGGGCATGGCCAACTGGCGCACGTAGTTGTTCACGAACAGGAATCCGTGCCCGTCCTTCTGGCGCACGGCGGCGCGGGTGACGCTGGTATCAGCTGGGCCGGAGGGCAGGCGGGTAGGAGCGAAGGGCATCATGGGCGCCAGATCGGAGCCGAAGGTGTCGATGAAGAGATGGAGCACCTTCAGCTTCCGGTAGCTCTTGCGCACCTGCCCGAACTCACCCAGCGGCGCCTGAAAGTCATAGGATCGGATGGGCAGATCGTTGGGGTACCCAGTGGCTTGGGACTCCTGCAGCGTGGTGAGCTTGCCCTGGGGATTGGCACCGCCTTGAAACATGTAGTACCCGTAAAGGTTGACCCCCGAACCCAGCCCCGTGACGGAGAGGGATGCGATGTCGTCGGGATCGATCCAGGGCCGACGATGATAAGAGGTCTCCATGCCCCCACCGGCCTCCGTCTCGAGATACGGATAGTGATCTAGCCCATCTCTTGCTCCCATCGCGGCGGGGCCCTGTGCGCCCATGTCGCTGCCCGTGCGCTTGAAGTTGAAGAGGTAGACCGGGTTGGGAGGTTCGCGACGGATGGATCCACTCCAGAAGCCGTCAGGGTAACCACCCATCATGGGGAGCACCTGCCGCGGAGGGAAGTGGTGGGTAGGCCATCCGGTGGCTGAGTACAGGGGCGTCACGATTCCGTCAGCGATGGCCAGCCGCTTGAGCTCCGCAATGTGCGCCGCCCCGCCCAGCGGACCGTCGACGCTGTACTCGTTTTCAAGTTGCGTTCCTATGATCGGTCCGCCCTCGCGCCACAAGAGACCATGGACCTGCCGGCCTATCTGGGCGTAGAAGAGATTGACGTAATGCAGGTAGACGGGATCGTTTTGCCGGAGGTGGGAGGTCTTCTTGAGCAGCCAGTCCGGAAATCCGCCGTTGCGCACTTCGCCGTGATCCCACGGTCCGATCCGCAGGTAGACATACATCCCATGTTGAGCGCACAGCTCTACAAAATGGCGCAGATCACGGCGTCCCGACCAGTCAAACTGCCCCTCGACCTCCTCGTGGTGGATCCAGAAGACGTAGGTGGAGATGATCTGCACCCCGGCCGCCTTCATCTTGAGGATCTCCGTCTCCCAGTCCTTCTCCGGGTAGCGAGCGTAGTGAAACTCGCCCATCACCGGAAGCCAGGGCTTGCCGTCGAGGACGAGGTACTGGCTGTTAACCTCCAGGTTGTGACCGGTCGAAGATTTCCCCCCCAGCTCCAGATAGCCGGTCTCCGGTGGCGGAACCGGCTGGCGCAGATCGAAGGTGAGAGCGTTGTCCGCAGGGGGAGCGGCGGTTTGCCCGTTCGCGCCAGAGGCGGCGAAGCACAGAGACAGAGCGCCCATGGTGAGCAGCAGGAGAGAGCTGCGAGTTGGAGGGTAGAGATGGCTCATAGGTATTCTTCTCAAGACCATCGCTACTCTACGCGGTCCGGCTTACCCCGGCCATCCGACCAGAGTCGGAGTTGGTTTTATCGTCCGCAATTGCCGGGCGCGGAGCCGGCTCCGTGGCATGGGGCGCGGAGCGGGAGGGTGTTCGGGCTGTGACGAGGTTTGGCGGGTTGGGTTCGGATAACGGGAGAAGAGATTCTTTGTGTCATCCGACCAAAGTAGGATTCGCGATGAGAGTATTTCGCATGAACTGGATGGCGGCCAGTGAGCACCAGGAGAAACGGGGATGAAACAGGGTTTTGTGATGGCGGTGTCAACGGCCGTACTGGCATTGCTGGCCGTGGGAGCCCCTGCGCAATCCGCGGAGATGAAACCGTTCACAATGGACGATCGGGCGGGGCTGGCCGGATCTTCGCCGGCGGATGTGTCGTTTCTGCTGGATGCGCCGGCGGGGAAGCACGGGTTTCTACGCGCCGTGGATGGGCACCTGGAGACGGGCGATGGGCAAAGGATGCGGCTGTGGGGCGTGAACCTGACGGATTGGAGTCCGGGTTCGACCATGATTCCAGCCAGGAAGGACGCCGTGATGTGGGCTGCGACGCTGGCTCGCTACGGCGTGAACTGCGTGCGCCTGCAGTTTCTGGACTTTGTGACGCCGCGGGGACTGATTGCTGCGGGGAAGACAACGCGGCGTTTTGACGCAAGGCAGATGGATCGGGAGGACTATTTCCTGGCGCAGTTGGAGAAGCACGGCATCCTTATCGACTTCAATCTACTGGTGGGGCGTCCCTTCCAGGCCGGCGACGGGGTGACGGACGCGGCGGACATCGGTCAGGGAGCGAAGGGAGTCAGTCTCTATGATCCGAGGCTGATCAATCTGCAGCGAGAGTACGCGCGAGATCTGCTGACCCACTATAACCCCTACACGAGACGGGAGTACCGCAATGATCCAGGGGTAGCGATTGTGGAGATCAACAACGAAGACGCGATCTGGGTAGGGTTTCGCGCTCCGGCCCCCTATTACAGCAAGGAACTGGATGCGATGTATAACCAGTGGCTGAGAAAGGAAGCACCAGTCGCGGAGGCGCTCGCGGTACGCAGAGAGAGCGGCGCCGGAGGGGAGGAACCCGTTCCTCTGCTGACGGGGTCGGAGGTGACTGGAGCGCCGGCGGCAAGGTACAACGCGGAGGCACAGTTTTATCTCTGGCTGGAGCGGGGCTACTTCCGCAAGATGCGGGATTATCTGCGGAGGGGTCTGGGGGTGAAGTGTGTGGTGCTGGCCACAGCGGACCACAACCACGGCGGAACGGCCTACCCGCTGGAGTTGGCGCTCTCATCCTTTTCAGTACTCGACGGGCATGATTACTGGGAGGGTCCGTGGGAGAGAAAGGTGAAGTCGCCGATGGTGAACGATCCGTTGCATTCGACTGCGGTTGAACTGTCACGGACTGCGGTCGAAGGCAAGCCGTACACGGTGAGTGAGGTGAACGAGCCCTTTGCCAACGATTATGAGGCCGAGCAGATCCCGATTCTTGCCGCGTATGGGGATCTGCAGGGCTGGGATGCGATCTTCTGGTACACCTTTGAACCGAAGAAGGATCTTGACGGGAGGCTTTATGTTGGAGATCCCTTCGATATGTCCCTGGATCCGGTAAAGATGACCGAACTAGCCACGGGTGCGCTGATGTTTCTGCGCGGCGATGTGAGCGCGGCGCGGAAGGCGGTGACGCGGTCGTACACCGAGGAGCAGGTCTTTGCCAGCGACCGGCTGCCGGGTGGGGACGGTCCCTACTTCACGCCGGGGTTTCCGCTGTGGCTGCCCCTGGAACATGAGTCGCGCATCTCTTCGCTGCATGGGCCGGCGACGGCGGCGGTCAGCGGCGGCGAGCAACCGAATCCGATTGTTTCTGACACGGGAGAGGTTACATGGAATCTCTCCCGGGAGGGTGAGGGGGCGGTGACGATCAACTCCCCCCGAAGCCAGGGGTTGATTGGTTTCCGGAGTGCAGAGACGCAACAGCCGGAGAATATGACGGCGAAGCTGGACAACGCGTTCTCTGCCATCCTGCTGACGTCACTGGATGGGAGGCCAATCGCCGAGAGCGAACGGATACTGCTGACCACCGGTGCGCGCGTGACCAATACCGGAATGCAGTGGAACAGCGCGCACACGGGGTTGGCGAAGTGGGGAGGACCACCGACGCTGATTGAACCGGTGACAGGGGAGATCGACCTGCATGGTTTGAAGGGTGCTGACGCGGTTCTGGTGCAGCCGCTGAACGGCGCGGGATTGCCCCTGGGCCCTCCGCTGCGCGCAACCCGCAACGGTGAGGCATGGGAGTTTGCGGCAGGCCAGACGGCGACGACGTGGTATGCCATTACGGTTCGGCGATGAGGCGCCGGTTCTACAATTCCAGTGGGCCAGGAATCGATGTTGGAAAGCGCTGAACTACGAAAGCCGCTGCCGGGGAGGGCTGCACGATTTCTGACGTGCCTGGCCGTCGCAGCACTGCTGTGCGTTCCTGCGCTTGCGTCGGCCTGGGACGGCTACACGCGCAAGCTGTGGCAGGTCTACGATGGGCTGCCGGAACAGACGGTTCAGGCCTTTGCGCAGACGCAGGATCATTACCTGTGGATCGGGACGACGGGAGGGCTGCTGCGCTTTGATGGCTCGCGGTTCGAACTGTTCGACCGCGCCAATACTCCGCAGTTGAAGGAGAACGGGATCTTTTCGCTGCTGGTTTCGCAGGATGGGAGTCTGTGGATTGGCACAGAGGGTGGAGGGCTGCTGCGGTACAGGGACGGAAGGTTCCATTCCTATGGGGCGTCCGAAGGGCTGAGCGACCGGTTTGTCCGGGCGCTGCTTCAAGACGAAGACGGGACGCTCTGGGTGGGCACGGATAACGGACTGCTGCGCTACGCGCATGGCCGACTGGTGCGGGTGGACGGGACGGGGGATGTGCCGGCGCTGGCCGTCCATGCCATTGCCAGGGACCGCCAGGGTGGGCTTTGGGTAGGTGGCTCGAAGCTGCTGCGGATCTACGATGGCCACGTGCAGGAGTACTCGCTGCCGGGGGGCGGCAGCCTGAACCGGGTGAAGTCGATTCTGCAGACCAGTGACGGGACGGTGTGGGTGGGCACGGTATCGGGGCTGAGACGGTTGCGAGTTGGCGCCAGGCAGTTTGAGCGTGTGCCTGGCATCAGCCAGACGGTTCGGGTGCTGCGGCAGACTCCGGATGGAACCCTGTGGATTGGCACGATCGGCCAGGGCATCCTGCGGCTGAAGGATGGAAAGTTTACCTCCATGGTGGCACCGGGCTGGCTGCCCAGTAACACGGTGCTGAACATCTACGGGGACGACGAGCAGAATGTCTGGATTGGCACCCAGGCAGGGATGCTGCGGTTGACGCGGACGCCGGTGAGGATCATTCCCCTTCCGCAGGCGGCGGATTCTGATTTTGGCACGCTGTATGAGGCTCCCGACAGGGTTCTCTGGGTGGTTTCCACCCATGTGTTTCAGGTGATCCACGGCATAGCCCGGCGCTGGAACTATCCCGGGCTGGAGCCACTGCATGCGCGCAATATCCTTCGCGACCGCTCGGGGGGGCTGTGGATCGGTACCGACGGCGATGGCCTGGTCCGCATCCGGGACGGGAAGATCCTGCGCCTGACCACTCGCGATGGTCTGGTGAATAACTTTATCCGGGTGATGGCACAGGGCCGCGACGGCAGCATGTGGTTCGGGACCGATGAGGGCGTAAGCCACTGGACGCCGCACGGCTTTGTGAACTATCGCGTGAGCAACGGCCTGTCCTACTTCAGCACCGAGGCTTTGATTCAGGATCACAAGGGGGACATATGGGTCGGCACCGATCGCGGGCTGAATGTCTTGCACGACGGTGGCTTTGTGAAGAATGGAGCAACGGCGGCGCTGGCGGAGGACAAGGTCTGGTCCATCCACGAGGATGCTGACGGAGGGATGTGGTTCGGTACTCGCGATGACGGGCTGTACCGATGGAAGCAGAACCACCTGACGCACTACACCACGGCCCAGGGGTTGGCGAGCAACAGTATCTACCAGATTGTCGAAGACAGGCTGGGCGGGATGTGGTTGAGTGGACCCAATGGAATCTCGCTGCTTCGCCGGAGCGAACTGGATCAGCGGGCGGAGGATCCGGCGACGGAGTTGTCGCTGGCCTTCTATGGTGTCTCCGACCAGATGGAGACGACGCAGATCTACGGTGGAAGGCAGCCATCCGGGTGCGAGGATGAGGCGGGAGGGGTATGGTTTGCCAGCAGCAAGGGGCCGATACACATCGCCAACGAGGTGAGCCGATCTTCGCCGCCGCCTCCGGTGGTGATTGACGATGTGGCGGTGGACGGGCGCAACCTGAACCTGGCACGGAAGATTGTGCTGAACCCGGGAGCGACCAGGGTAGAGTTGGCCTGGTCACCGATTCTGCTGCGCTCGCAGGAGGGGATGCGGTTCCGCTTCGAGATGGAGGGCTTCGACAAGCAGTGGAGCGCGGCTTCGCCGCGGCGAACGGCATCGTGGACCAACCTGCCACCGGGGCAGTATATCTTCCGCGTGCAGGCCTTCGAGATCGACCATCCGCAGGCGATTACAGAGGTGTCGCTGCCGATTGTACAGAGGCCTAGCTTCTGGCGAACTCCTTGGTTTGGCGCATTCTGCCTGTTGTTGCTGGGCAGCATCATCCTGGCAGCCTACCGCTTCCGGTTGTGGCAGATGCAGATGCGTTTTGAGGCGGTGCTGGATGAACGCGGACGGCTGGCCCGGGAGATGCACGATACGGTAATCCAGGGGTGCGCCGGCATCTCTGCGCTGTTGGAGGCGCTTGCCAGCCTGGGTGAGGAGACAAGTTCTCTGCAGCAGAACCTGTTGGAGCATGCGCGTCGGCAGGTGAGAACGACGATTGACGAGGCACGGCAGGCGATATGGAACCTGCGTCAGGGACAGCCTTCCGAGAGGATGCTGGCACAGATGCTGGAGGGAATGGCCAACCAGATTGGTGGAGACTCGGGCGTGGCGGTGGAGTGCAAGGTGACCGGAAAGCCGTTCCCGCTGACCCAATTTGCCACGCATGAGTTGATGATGCTGGCACGTGAGGCCGTCAATAACGCGGTGCTGCATGGGCAGGCAAATCGGATTGAGTTGAAGGTAAACTTTGGACGCGATGAGTTGACGCTTGAGGTTGCCGATGACGGTGTGGGATTTGACCCGAAGATGGTCTTCACCTCCGAAGATCGGCATTATGGGCTGGTAGGAATGAGAGAGCGTGTCCAGGCCGTAGGCGGCGACTTTGACCTGGACAGCGCGCCAGGACACGGAACCAGGTTGACGGTGAGAACCCCGCGCCGGGTCTCGGGCGCGCGAAAGGTGATGGCGGGGATATGAGCGAAGATCATCTGGGCAAGATCCGGGTGCTGGTGGTGGATGATCACCCAATCGTGCGTGTTGGAATCGCAGCGATTATCGATGCCAGGCCGGACATGATGACGGTCGCGCAGACGGGAGATGCCGAGGAGGCGATCCGGCTCTTTGAGCAGCATCTGCCGGACATCACCCTGATGGACCTGCGACTGCCGAAGATGAGCGGAGTCGAGGCCATTCGAGCCATCCGCTTGCGGCACCCCAAGGCCTGTTTTGTGGTGCTGACAACCTATGAGGGGGACGAAGATATCTACCAGGCGATTGAAGCCGGGGCTCGTGCTTACGTGATCAAAGGCATGCCGCACGAAGCACTGACGGATGCGCTGCGGCGTGTCCATGCGGGAGGCAGGTTCCTGCCACCGCCGATCTCTCGCGCGCTGGCACAGCGCACGCCCGATTCGGACCTGACCTCGCGCGAGCGCGAGGTGCTCTCGCTGCTGGCGCAGGGGAGGACAAACAAGGAGATCGCGATGGAGTTGGGGATTACCGTGGCTACCGTGAAGTGCCACGTCAGCGTGATTCTGATGCGCCTGCAGGCGACGGATCGAACGCAGGCGGTGGTGACGGCGTTGCAGCGCGGGCTTGCCCATCTGTGAGTTGGGTTGACGGGCGAGGCTGCGAATTCAGCCGGAGTTGCTTGTGACAGATGGAGGAAAGTCCCCTGTAAGACATTGTGTCTCCAGAGTTGACCTTCGCTTGTCTCGGGGGAGCGAGGCGGACTGCGGTCTGGCCAGCGATTCTGTGCTTGAAGCAGCGAGGGAGGATAGTGAGTATTCGCGTGTAACACCACCTGAGCGGTGGCGGTGTCGTTATGCTGTGATTCTTTAACAGGTTAGGGAAGAGAAGATCTTCTTGCGATTGGGCTGGCTCCAGGCTGTAATGTCGTTCAACGATGTAAACGGTCTTCTGACCGAGCGTTTCACGTTGCCAGGCTGCATTCCTCGTATCAGTAAATTCTGTTCCCTGCGGTACATAAGCCGTATCAGCTATCCCGCTGTGCATCGATCCCTGGCGGATACAAGGGGTACGTCAGGGGGTGACCTGTGTAATTATTTTTCCCATTTCTGTAACGATCTCCGACATCTGTGTCTTTATTGCGATGTAGAGAGCGCCTCGGGGATCTCCGTGAGCAGCTCGAGAGGTGTGTGAGGTGGACTTCTGTTGAGACAAGAGCCAACCGAGGAGTAAGTTTTTGATCACCACCGATTTCAAGATGGAAGTTGCAGGCAGAGGGTTGGAGGGTATGCGCATAGCCGGTCTGAGAGAGAGATGGATGGTACTGTTTTGGGGGCTGTTGGCGATGGGTTCTGTGGTCGCCGGAGCGCAGCAGCCGTCGCTGACGCTGCGGCAGGCGATCGACCAGGCGCTGGGCAGGAATCCGGAGATCACGGCAGCGAAGGCAGATGTGCAGTCCGCCGGAGCCGGAGCCACGCTGGCGCGCACGGGGCTGTTCCCGACCTTCAATTTTACGGAAGACATCTCGCGCGGTAACGATCCGGTGTATGTCTTTGGAACCAGGTTGCGGCAACAGCAGTTCACCCAGAGTGACTTTGCGCTGAACTCGCTGAACGAACCATCTCCCATTGGAGACTTTGTCACCCGACTGAACGGCTCCTGGCGGATATTTGACTGGTTTGAGACCGAGGAACAGGTGAAGGGCGCCCGGTTGGCAGCCGGAAGCGCCGTGGCGGCGAGTGATGCAGTGCAGCAGGCCACGATTCTGCGCGTGGTGGAAGCCTATCAGTCCATCCTGTTCGCGCAGCGGCGAATCGAAGTGGCCCAGCACCAGCAGGCCACGGCGCAGGCCTTGCTGGCGGATGCGAGGGCCAATGTGAAGGCTGGTCTGGCGGTGGACTCGGATACGCTGGCGGCGCAGGTGAACCTCTCCGAGCGGGAACAGGAGTTGATTGCCGATCAGGGGGAGATGGAGGTCGCCTGGGCCCGGCTGGAGACAGCCATGGGCAGCGAGATGCCGGTTCGTCCAGCATTGATGCCGATCGAGGCGCGGAGCTTCCCGGATGGCGTGCTCTCTGACGAGATGGCCAGCGCGCTCAGGATGCGTCCGGATCTGCGCGCGCTGGAGGCGCAGCGGCTGGCGCGGTCGGCTGCGGCCAAGGCGGCAAAGGATGACTTTGGACCGAAGGTGAGCGCGTACGGCAACTGGGAGATGGACAGGACATCCTTTGCCGGTAGCGGGGGCAATAACTGGGTGGCCGGTGTTCAACTCACCATGGATCTTCTTCCCCTGGGCAAGCGGGCTCATCTGGCTCAAGAAGAGGCAGCGCGAGCGAAGGCCGCGGCCCAGGAGCAGACGGATGAAGACCAGATTCGCCTGGCGGTTCGCAGCGCCTACAGCCAGCACCAGACATCGGAACGCATTGTGAAGACGGCCGAGGCGTCCATGCAGCAGGCTGCGGAGAGTCTGCGTATCCTGCAGAACCGCTACAAAGCGGGGCTCTCCACCATGACGGATTTGCTGCGCGCGGAGGACGCCCAGCGGTCCAGCCAGAACGATTATTGGCAAGCAGTGTATGGAAACACCGTTGCGTATGCCGAAC
The DNA here is from genome assembly GCA_021806005.1 of Acidobacteriota bacterium. GTDB lineage: Bacteria > Acidobacteriota > Terriglobia > Terriglobales > Acidobacteriaceae > Granulicella. The sequence continues at coordinate 18,484 of JAJZDM010000024.1, forward strand.
TGCTCTATGCTACCGGCACGCTTACCCCTGAATCAGCGGAGAGTCTGCAATGAAGAGTTATTTCGAGTCCTTGTATCGTTTGTTTTCATGGCTGTTGCTGTTCTCCATGCCTGTGGCGCTGATCTCTGGCTGTTCCCGGCAGATCGAACCTGTGGTGCAGGCTCCGGTGAGCGTTGCAGCGCAGCTTGTCAGCAGTGAGCGGCAGCAGGAGCCCCAGTGGATATCTACGAGTGGGACGGTACATGCCGTGGAGTCGGCGCAGATCTCCGCGCAGGTGCAGCAGCCGATTCGCCAGGTGCTGGTGCAGGCTGGAGACCGGGTTCGAGCGGGCCAGTTGCTCGTTGTTTTGGATGACGCTGCCATGCGTGCGGAACTGAGCCGGGCGAGCGCTGCGTCAGATGCCGTGGAGAAAGAGTGGATGGCGGCGCGTACGGACGCGAAGCTGGCATCCAGCACGCTGTCCCGCTACAAGGAACTGCAGCAGCAGAATAGCGTTAGTCCGCAGGAGTTCGATGAGGTTGAAAAGCGTTCCGAGGCTGCACAGCTTCGCGTAGAGTCCGTCGCCGCGCAACGTGACGAGGCGGATGCAGCCGTCAACGAGGCGCGGACCCAATTGGGATATACACGGCTGCGGGCACCCTTCAGCGGCGTGATCACAGCGCGCCTGGCAGATCCGGGGACGCTGGCCTCTCCTGGAATGCCGCTTTTACAGATCGACCGTGATGGTTCGCTTGAGCTGTATACGCAGGTGGATGAGTCCCTGATCGGTACGGTGCGTCTGGGGATGAAGGTGCCGGTGAAGATTGAAGGAGTGACCCCGACTACGGAGAGCAGTGTAGCGGCCGCACCGGCCGGCGAGGACCTGGTGGCTACGGTGGCCCAGATTGTTCCCGCGGCAGACCCCGCCAGCCGCAGCTTTCAGGTAAAGCTGCAGCTTCCGGCGTCCCCGGGGATTCGTGCCGGAATCTACGGTACTGCCAGCTTCCAGAGCGGGACCAGAGAGATGATTCTGGCGCCGCGATCTGCGGTGGTGATGCGCGGTTCACTGGCCTGCGTCTATGCCGTTGACGACCATGGCCTGGCGCAACTGCGATACATCACGTTGGGCAACCAGCACGGGGACAAGGTCGATGTGCTCTCCGGGCTCTCAGGGAACGAGAAGCTGGTGAATGATCCGGGAGACCGCGACCTGTCGGGAGCGCGAATCGAGGGTCAGCAATGAAAGAGACAAAGCGTCACGATTTTTCGGAGAACCGGCCCTTGGGAATAGCGGGCTACATGGCCCGCACGTTTCTGAACTCCAAGTTGACGCCGCTGATTATCATCGCTTCGCTGTTTTTGGGCGTGTTCGCGGTGGTGGCGATTCCGCGTGAAGAGGATCCCCAGATCCTGGTGCCAATGCTGGATGTGATGACGGCGATGCCGGGCAGCTCTCCGCAGGAGGTGGAGCAGCGGGTCACCAACCCGATAGAAGCCCTGATGCATCAGATCCCCGGCGTTGAGTATGTGTACTCCATCTCCAGCCCGGGCCAGAGCCTGGTGATCGTGCGCTTCCTGGTAGGGACGTCAGAGGAAAACGCTCTGGTCAAGGTGTACAACAAGCTGTATGAAAATGAGGACCGGATGCCTCCGGGTGTCTCGCCTCCACTGGTGAAGGTGCACTCCATCGATGATGTGCCGATCCTGTCGCTGACATTGTGGGGTGACCACTACAACGGCTATCAGTTGCGCCAGATGGCCGATGAGGTTGCGCACACGATCCGTGAGATTCCGGATGTCTCTGAGACCAAGATTATCGGTGGCCAGCCGCGCGCCATGCGGGTGATGCTTAACAGTTCCAAGCTGGCTGCATTCGGCATCTCTCCAGATATGGTGGTGCAGCGCCTGAAGAGCGCGAACGCGCGCACCCAGGCCGGAGAGTTTGCCGAGGGGAACCAGGAGATCCAGGTTGATGCCGGAAATCTGTTTCGGGATACCTCAGATCTGGCCGGGGTTGTTGTGGGGGTTGATAGCGGGCGTCCCGTCTATCTGCGGGATGTAGCCGAGAAGATTGTGGATGGACCGGCGGACGCGAAGGATTATGTGCTCTTTGGCACCACGGCGCTGAGCGCGCATGGCGCACCCGCCCAGGAGTATCCGGCGGTCACCATCGCGATTGCCAAGCGCAAGGGCTCCAACGCCACGGATGTAGCAAATGCGGTGTTGAAACGCATCTCCCTGATGCGTGGCGTCGCGTTGCCTGGCGATGTCACGGTGACCACTACGCGCAACTACGGGGCGACCGCGGAGCAGAAGTCCAACACGCTTCTTGAACATCTGTTGCTGGCCACCATCTCGGTGACGATCCTGGTGGCGCTATTCCTGGGCTGGAGAGAGTCCGGGGTGGTGCTGCTGGCAGTTCCCGTCACCCTGGCGCTGACGCTGGTGGTGTTCTATCTGCTCGGATACACGCTGAATCGGGTGACTCTGTTTGCCTTGATCTTCAGCATCGGAATCCTGGTGGATGATGCGATTGTGGTGGTGGAGAACATGGTCCGCCATCTCCGGCTTACCAGAAACAGCCGGTGCCCGCCGGGAGAGACGGCCGTGGTGGCTGTCGCCGAGGTGGGAAATCCTACCATTCTTGCAACCTTCACGGTGATTGCAGCGATCCTTCCCATGGCCATGGTGCGCGGGCTGATGGGGCCGTATATGAGGCCCATCCCGGTAGGAGCGTCCTTTGCCATGTTGTTCTCGCTGATGGTCGCCTTTGTGGTCTCTCCCTGGGCGGCGATACGGCTGCTGGGGCGGAGACACCTGGAGGGGGCGCACACCTTCAAGGAAGAAGAGGAGGGCTGGCTCGTTCGCCTCTATCGGCGATCCATGCATCCGCTGATATACAGCGCTCGCAAGCGCTGGTTCTTTCTGGGCACGCTTGTGGTTCTGCTGCTGGGCTCGATTGCTTTGGTGCCGCTCAAGATGGTGCTGGTGAAGATGCTGCCCTTTGATAACAAGAACGAGTTTCAGGTCATCATCAACATGCCCGATGGTACTCCGCTGGAGCAGACCACGCGAGTAGCGCAGGCGCTAGGGTCTTATCTGGGTCAGCAAAAGGATGTGCTCAACTATCAAATCTACTCGGGAACCTCTGGGCCTTATAACTTCAATGGACTGGTTCGTCATTACTACCTGCGGAGTCAGCCCAACCAGGCTGATATTCAGGTGAACATGCTGCCGCCCGAGGATCGCAGCCTGCAGAGCCACGCTATCGCAAAGCAGTTGCGCCCGGCGCTGGACCGGATTGGGAGCCAGTTTGGCGCCCGTATCCAGGTAGCGGAGGTGCCTCCCGGCCCGCCCGTTCTACAGACCCTGGTGGCAGAGATTTATGGTCCCAGCCTCCAGGGCCAGGTGGCCATCGCTGGTCAGGTAAAGCAGATTTTCCAGCATACGAACGGGGTAGTGGATACGGATTGGTACATGCAGGATCCACAGCAGCGGCTCGTGATGCGTGTCGATGAAGAGAAGGCCGCACTACATGGAGTTCCCGTGGCTGAGGTTGCGCAGACGCTGCAGTTGGCGCTCTCTGGCCAGCAGACAGGCCTGCTGCATGTTCCGAGCGCCCGGGAGGCGGTTCCAACGGTGGTGGAGATGGCCCGGCCCGACCGCTCCTCCGAGGATGCGCTGGAGAATATCAAGCTGAGCGGAGCTGGTGGGAGCATGGTCTCCATGCGTGAGTTGGTCGATGTGGAGCACACAACCATCCAGCCCGATATCTATCACAAGGATCTGAAGCGGGTGGTCTATGTCACCGGGGATGTGGCCGGAGCGGAAGAGAGCCCCGTGTATGCCATCATGAAGATGAACGAGGCGCTGGACAAGCTGCGGCTGCCGGACGGATCGCCTCTGACGCGCTACAACGCCGTCGAGCCTGAGTCGACCGATCGATACTCGATGAAGTGGGATGGCGAGTGGCAGATCACGATCGAGGTGTTCCGCGATCTAGGTCTCGCCTTTGCGGCGGTTCTGGTTCTCATCTACATCCTGGTGGTGGGTTGGTTCCGTTCCTTCACGATCCCTCTGGTGATCATGGTTCCCATCCCTCTGACGCTGATTGGGATCTTCGTTGCCCATGCCATGCTGGGAGCCTTTTTCACCGCAACCTCGATGATCGGGTTTATTGCCGGCGCCGGAATCATCGTGCGCAACTCGATCCTGGTGGTGGACTTCATTGAACTGCGACTGAAGGAAGGGATGCCGCTGGCAGAGGCGGTGATGGATGCCGGCGCCGTCCGGCTGCGTCCGGTGCTGCTGACTGCCGCAGGGGTTGTCGTGGGAGCTGCCGCTATCCTGAGCGATCCGATCTTTCAGGGACTGGCGATCTCTCTGATCGCAGGCGGCGTCGCTTCCACCTTCCTGTCCTGGCCGGCCATTCCGGTGCTGTTCTACATGCTGCATCCGAAGCCGGTGAAGGATGAGCTTCAAGTTGAACCCTTGGAGCAGTAATCGGCAAGATGAAGAAAAGTGGAGAATCGACGGAGATGTCTACGGCCGTAGCGGGTGCGAGATCTGAAGCAATCTGCGGTCAGGGTTCTGCCAACCCCTTCAACGAAGGCGCGGTGGATGCAACACGTACACGGCACGAGCACGCAAACTCCTGGAAGTCATCTGCCTGACCTTCAAGCGCGACCAGGTGATCCACAACTTCCCATCCTGATCCTGGCACGTTGAACGAGGGTCGAAACAAACACAACGATTCATGGGAGCTTTGATGAGACACACGAACCGGATTTGCTCAACCACTCTTGCTGCGGCCCTGGCCATAGCTGCGTTCCCTCTTGCCGTCTGCGGTGCAGCCTTTGCGCAGACGTCACATGATCTGGTCGCGCAGGAGTTTCCGGACCAGTATGAGCCGGGAAACCTGCCTGACAGCCATGTCGCATCCTTCTATCCGAAGGAGTGGAAGACGTACGCCTCGGTGGCGGGGAGGAATCCTGTTTTTCCCCTTCCTCCCACGGCGCCCAAGGAGCTTCGGGATGGCGTGAGATGGGCCTTTGCGGGAGCTGGCGCCATCCCACTCGACGGACCGCCCCTCGACGGGGACTTCAAGACCACGGCGTATGGCATCGGCATGCCGGTAGGGGTCTCAGTTGTCAAAGGGGTTGTGTATGCGGGGGATGACAACGGCTACACCTACGCACTGAACGCCGCAACGGGAAAGATGATCTGGGCGCACTACGGCTGGAACATGAACATGAGCAATCCCCTGGTAGATGGAGACCGCGTCTTTGTCTCCACCGGCAACGCCTATTTCAACTATGCGAAGACGATGGAGTACGTGAAGGGCCGGCGAACCGTGCGAGGGCCCGGTCTGAACACAATCTATGCCCTTGACCGCAAGACCGGGAAAGAGATCTGGGCTTATCACACCCCCGGCGAGATCATGCCGACGCCGGTTGACCTCGACGGCTTTCTCTATGTGGGAACGGGCGATGGTCATGTCTACAAGGTTGATGCAAACGATGGGAAGTTGATCTGGAAGACGGATATCCAATCCTTTGTGAGCATGTCTTCGCCCGTCGCCGGCGATGGCAACATCTTTCTTGGCGGCACCTATCCCAATTACTTTTATGCAGTAAACCGGCAGACGGGGAAGGTGGCCTGGAAGACGACGATCCCGGGGCTTGTGGCGACAGGGATCAGCGATTGTACGCCGGCATACGCCGCAGGGATCGTCGTTCAGGAAGCGACAATCGAGTCGGGAGACCCGAACGATCCGGTGGCGAATGTTCTGCTGGCCATGGATGCCGCGACCGGAAAGATCCTCTGGCAATACCGGATGGCCAACGGTCCAGTGCCCCCGGCGATGAAGACGGCAACCCCGATGATCGATTCCGGCGTTGTGTATGAAGGCAGCCCGGTGAGCGGCAACTATCACGCCTTTGACCTGAAGACGGGCCGGTTGCTCTGGACGGTTCATCTTGGCAGTTCAATCCGTGCCGGGGCCGCCGTGTTGAACGGCGTAGCCTATATTCCCTATCACCTTGGAGACATCGCAGCGATTCGGGTTTCTGACGGTACGGTGCTTGGAAAGCTGCACATCGGGGGCTCTTTTGGACCATCTTCTCCGGTTATCGTCGGAGGAACGCTCTACGTCTCCAACATCTACGGCTGGGTCAATGCGATTCCCCTGACGGAGATTGCAAATGCCGGGGCAAAGCATTAGTCCAGCTTTACCGTGGATGGACGTTTTGATGGAGGCGACCAAGGGTGCCTTTCTCGCGATCGGCACCCTTGGAGACATGTTTGGAAGCACCCTTTCTCGGGTTCTTCTTGTGCAAGATAAGAGACGCATCTTTTTCTGATTCTGAGTGTCAGAGGGGGGTGAGCTTCCTCGCTGGAGGTGCAACGACTGCCGGAATTTCGTCCTGACCTGCTGACGGCAGGCCAAAACCTAAACTGAACTGAGAACTATCTTGAAGAATGGGAGGATTACCATGACTGTTGATCGTGCAGTTCGTATGCTTGCCGGTGTAATTGTTCTAATCTCTGTGGCCCTTGCGCATTGGGTGTCGCCGAATTGGCTGTGGCTGACGGCGTTTGTGGGCCTGAATCTTCTCCAGTCGTCAATAACGAGTTGGTGTCCGGCCATGTCGATTTTGCGGATGATGAAGGTGCCAGAGTCGGGAGAGGTGAAGTGCAGATGAGCGAGAGAAGATTTCCTGCCTCTCAGGCGCAGCGTCTGGAAGATCCGGAGCGGCTGGTGTGGCTACCACCAGCGGAGGTGGTGACTGCGCTGGGGATACAAAGCGGTATGACGGTTGCAGACGTCGGGGCGGGTACGGGCTACCTGTCCCTGCCGTTGGCTGCCGCTTTGGGACCCAAGGGGAGAGTGTATGCCGTGGATGCGCAGGAAGAGATGTTGCGCTGGATTGCTGCGAAGGTGGAGAACAGCGAAGCGAGCAGCAGAGCTGCGCTTGCGGAGATCGCTTTGGTGCACGCCGATGCCGTGGCTACCACGCTGCCTTCGGCAAGCTGTGACCTGTACCTGAGTGCAAACGTCTGGCACGAACTGGAGGATGTCAAGACAGTGCTCGCCGAGGCAGCGCGGGTATTGAAGGCCGATGGAAGGCTCGCCATTCTGGACTGGAGGCCGGATGTCGAGCGGAACGCAGGCCCACCCCTGGATCACAGGGTGCCGACCGAGGTTGTCAAGCAGGAGTTGGAGAGCGCGGGCTTTCGGAGTGTCAATATCGGACGCGTCGGGCTATACTCCTGGCTGGTTCAGGCGGAACGGCCTGCATCGGTTTGACCTTCCTGGACGGAGAGGGAAGAGCGAAGACTCGGGATTCAGGCACAGAAGATTCAAAAGAGGAGCAGTGAAGATGGAAGTGAAACTTACCCATCCGGGAAAGATGCGGTTTCGGATTGAGGCACGGCAGCATGTGATCGAGAGCGACCAGCCCTTGGAGAATGGAGGCGAGGATCTGGCAATGACGCCACCAGAGCTGTTTCTGGCATCTCTCGGGTCCTGCGCGGCATTTTATGCCGCGCAGTATCTCTCCAGTCGCAAGCTGGCTGATCATGGCGTGGAGGTGAGCGTAACAGCAGAGAAGCTGAAGGATCCGGCTAGAATGGGAGACTTTGTGGTGAAGGTGAAGAGCCCGGTTAGTCTGACGGAAGATCAGCGGCTGGGGATCGAACGGTCTGTGCATCGCTGTCTGATTCACCAGACGCTGCTTACCGTGCCAAAGATTGCGATTGAGGTGGCTTGAGAGGCTGTTGTCATTCCATAGCCTCTTCAGGGGGAGCAGTTGCGCTGAGAGCGATCTACCGCAGTTCCACGCAGGCGTCATCCAGCGTACCTGTTATCCCGAGTGACTGTCATCCACAGACAGAATGAACCAGTCTTCACGGTTTAGGTAGAGCCTGGGTTTGTACAAGACTTCGCTAGCCACGGCGACTCCTGAGTTGCCGTGGCTAGCGAGTTTTAAGCATTCCGCGCAGCGTGGCCTCAACCCTGCCCAGGTCCGTCACGCCCTGATATTCGGCACGTATCTTGCCATCGCGGTCGATAAGGAAGGTGACGGGAAGACCGTAGATTCCACCATAGTTCTCTCCCAACTGTGCATCGCCCATCGCCACGGGATAATTCAGGCGCAGACGCTGGTCAAGTTTGCGCACCAAGGAAGGATCATCGTCCATGGAGATTCCGACGACCTGCAGGCCGCTGGCTCCATATTCTTTCTGCCAATCGACGAAGCGGGGAATCTCCAGTTGACAGGGAGAACACCAGGTCGCCCAGAAGTTCAACAGAACCACCTTGCCTCGATAGGCCTTCAGATCAAGCCGCTGGTGGTTTAGATCCGTGAGGGAGAACTGGGGAGCAGAGTGGTTCAGGAGGGGACGGGAGGCTCCGAAGGCAAAGGTACAGGACTCCAGGCATGCTACCAAGAGGAAGGCTTTGGCCAAGGATGTCCAGCGCCCTTTGCTGCGCAGCGAAGGGCGGTTGGAGTTACCATGCCTGATCACCGCCGGGCACGGCGCAGCCGGATGGACAAGCCTGCGCTTTGCCTCCCGATGGAAGGAACTAGTCAACGGGATATCCCTTGCTCACCCAGTCTGTTCCAAAGTTGTTGGGAAGGTAAAGAACCTTCACATTGGTGAAACCCATGGCCGTCAACTGGCTGTATGCAGGGCTCACATTTGGGCAATGGGTCCATGGGCAGCAGCCGCAGTAGAGTACGATCAGCTTCTTGCGCGGCAGTGAGGTCACTCTGTCATGCAAGGATTGCAGTCCTTCGGACTCCGACCCTGGACCACTGTATTCGGATCCCCGGATATGGGCCTCGTTGAACAGCATACGCGAGCCAACCTGTAGAATGAGCGGCTTGTTCCCGGACGTCAGCATGTGAGCGAGCACCGCTGGTTGCATCAGCGCTGACTGGGGAATTGACAAGGCGCTTCCGCTTCCGTATTCAGGTCCGAGGATCTGGGCAGAACTGGAGAGGCATCCCGGGGGAAGCAGTGCAAGCAGGGCTGCAAGAGTGGAAAACAGATATCGGCGGGTACGGAGAGGGAAGTTCATGTTGGCTACCGTTCCATCAAGTATAGTGCAGTCTGCGGCGCGTGATGCCGGCTGCATGATGCCATCGCTCCTTAAAGATTCAAAGATCGAACAGCGGTCTATCCGTACATCCGCGCGACCGGCGAGCCTGAAGCATTTTCTCTGGCGTCCGTGAAGGTGCTGGCCTGTTCTCGAGGATCAGTCTTCTTCAGTGTGTGGCTCTGGCAAGAAGGGAGCCCGTCTCGTCAAGGTCTTGCTCCGTGAAGAAGAGAGGCGCAACGGCGGGTGATTTTCAGGGGAAGCAGAGGAGCGTGCTCCATTGAAAAGCCAGAAGAACCGATTGAGCTATCTTGGCGGATCCTGGTAATCGATGATGGAGCATCTGGGCGATCTTCGACCTTTGCCGTCTAGCATGCAGGACGGCCAAGGCAATGATTCTCCAGCAAAATCTTGAGCTCTCGAGAATTCAGCCTGGGCGAGTGCCGGCCGATGTTCATTCTGGAGGAACCCTCTGTCGGCATGGTTAGCAACGTGTTCCATGCGGAGAGCGTCCAATTGATTAACACAGTTCGATCCGTGGTGCGAGATGAGCTTTCTGTTGGGTCGGGGAAGATCGCTAAAGTATTCTTAGGATTCTGTCGATAACTATGGGGAAGCTCTGATTTGCTCTCAATATCAATCAAAAGGACAGGACGTCGCCGTGTCCTGAATCGCTCAAAGTCAATCACTCTTTGCCATCCGGGGACCATGTTTTGCGCGCGTGGTGTTGAAAAGATGCCGGGATAGAGAAGAAAAACAGGGTCATGAAGATAACGATGGTGAAAAAATGATGAAAACTCCTCGGATCGCATAAACGTCGCTGTGCTCCGGATCTCCACAAGGAGATAAAAGGGCAAGAGAAGACGAGCAGGATCTTGGGTCGATGATCGCCACCTACCGGTATAGCAACTTTCGTCACCGGCGGGGGTTTGAACGGATTGGATATCATGGAGTTTGAATACAAACGACACAGCAGACGAAGATCTGTCATTCGTTCGTCCGAACGTAACCCAGAATCTGAGACATAACCGCCGAAAAATGAAAAAGGGGTAGCTTGATGACTGGTTCGTGGACTGTAGGCCGCACTTCTCTTAGGCCAGAGAAGACCGCCAGGGGAGATTTTTTGGAGACGTTGTTCAGCCCCCGCTACGTCAGCCGGTGGTGCCTTTCGAGGCGAAAGCGTTGTTTTGATGTTGTCTTGAGTGTTGCCCTTCTGATTCTGTTTTTGCCCTTGATGCTGCTGATCTCGTTTTTGATCAAGGTCACATCAGAGGGGCCTGCCCTCTTCCGCCAGGAACGGGTCGGGTTGAATCAAAGAGGGTTCATCATCTTCAAGTTCCGAACCATGAAGATCAACCGTCATCGTCCCGAAGACGGATTGACGGTCACGAGGCATGGTGACTCCCGCATGACGAAGGTAGGTGGGGTACTGCGGCGCTTGAAGCTGGATGAGCTGCCGCAGCTCATCAACGTGCTGCGGGGTGAGATGAGCTTTGTCGGCCCCCGGCCAAAACTTGAGGAGCACGAACACCTTTCGATGCTTTGCCGGCCCGGAATTACCGGCGCCGCAACCGTCGAGTTCTCCAATGAGGAGGGTCTGCTGCATGGGGTTCCGGACGAGACGGTCGAGCATTTCGTGGTCAATATTTTGAATCCGGAGAAGTGCAGGCTGGACATTCACTATATCGAGACGGCGACCTTTGCATCGGATTTGAGGATCATGATGCGCACGGTCTTCAAACTTGGCGATCGTTCCCGCAGCGTTCTTTCGGCAGATGCAGCCCGCTTTCTGCGGGCCAGGCATGGCCGCGACAAGATCGCAGTGAAGGCCTTTGATGGCGAACGAAACGATGCCCTGGCAGAAGACGCAAGGCAGTCCGCTTAGAATATCGCTCGACAAGTGAAATGCGCGGCCTGGTGTTGCATGGGGCGTCGTGGATCTTTCGGCCCCAGCAGTCTCAACTGCTGGGGTAAAGCCAATGGTGCTGCGGCAGGCTTATGTCTGTTGGGACGGAATTCGGGGTCACCGGCAGGCTGGCCTCCTCTTGCTGGGCTGAGATCCTGGTCTGGAGCGTGGTTGCTTGTCCTGTTGGAATGAAAATCATCCGCATGGTGGTTTGCAGGGCGCTCGCCAACCCTGAAGATGCTTCGGTGGTTCAGCGCGCAGCCTTGACCTCGACCGGCGTCATTCCACTTCCATCTGAGCAGACGTTCAGCGCGGCATCTCGACATCTCTTGGCCTCACGCTGATGCTCCAGGAGGCTTTGGCTGCCGGGGGATAGAAGGAAGACGCTGCCGTACGCTCTTTCCGGGGTGTCCGGAAGCAGAATGTGTCCTACTGGCTCTCTTTAAGGAAGTAGGTGAGCTGGATTGTCCCCACAACATTGTGTTGTTGACCGGTGGCGATCATCGGCGCCTTCCACATCTCGCCCTGCAGCGCAGCCTTGACCTCCAGATTTCGTTTCGGCCGGAGCACGAACTCCATGGAAAGATCGTTCTGGGTCGTTCCCCTGGGAAGGAAGTCATCGGCGACCTTCGCCTGCCGATAATGCATCTGGATCTGCTGATCCGGCCTGGTGTGCCAGGTAATCCAGGCCTCGCCGCCTGTGGCTTCTCTGCCGATCCAGTCCCCAAGGATGTAGCCCTTGTTCGTATACCCCTGCACATCCACGTTCTCCCACATCAGCAGATGTCCGCCGGTGCTCTCCGGGTCGTGGACGTTGGTGGTGACCCCCTCGGCGCGAACGTCCACTCTTGGCAGTCCTGGCAGACGGGCGATATAGAAGCCCGGCCGCAGTCCCGACCGCCCCAGGTTGCTGATCGGGAAGACGTTGTCATGGGCGAACGAGTCCAGATAGAGCGTGATCAGGTGGTTATCCCAGGGAGTTCGCCAGGTGAAATCGAAGGTGCTGAAGCGCGCACCCGGGTTGAGGGGTGAGAACTTGATGTTGGGCTGAGGCGCCGTGACGCTGAAGAAGCTGCGCAGGAAGGTGCGGAGATTGATGGGGACGTTGCATGTGGGCACAATCGCATCCGGTGTGGGCGGCACGGCACACTTTTGCCCTTTGCCTCCCCAAATCACATCCCGCATGAAGCCAATCTCGATGTCCGGCGTCATCTTCATGCTGACCTTCTCCATGTGAATCCAGGGATCATTGGGAAACTGATGCCCTCGCAGGCTGCCGATCATGAAGTCGTAACGGAAGAGGCCGAAGAACCGCGAGAGCCCTGGAATATAGAGTGGTTCCACGCGATTGATCCGGAAGCTGTAGATATTCTCCGCATTGTTGGACCAGGCCATGCTTGCACCCTTGGCGGGACCGAGCCACTCGTCGCTTCTGCCAAAGGAGACCTCGTGCCCCCAGATATGAACCGATGCATTTGCCTCCACCACCTGGGCGAGGTCCTGCGCGCCAATGAATCCTTCGGGAATCGTCGTCTGGGGAACGTCCGGCGTCTCGTCGATTGCAGCCAGTTGCGCAGCGACGGAGGAAGAGTAACCCATGACCGATGGAGCCCCCTGGAACTCGCTGCGGACAAAGAGGCTGAAGCGTCCGTCGCGCGCCTCAGCGCTGAAGCCGGTCAGATTATTGAAACCTGGCTCATCGGGTCGTCCGTAGTCATTTACGATCGTCTGGCCGAAGTGGAAGCTGTCATTGAGGATGTTGCCATTGATCTGACGAAGGCGGGTGTACACGGTCGCCGTGCGCAGATAGGCCTTTGGGTCGTTGTTCAACTCGGGAGCAAGTTCCTTGCGCAGGCGCGCATTGATCTCGACAGCCTCCGGGGGAGCGTAGACCGACTGCAGCGCGTCCTGAGAGAGTTCCAGCATGTATGCCAGCGAGGCGCGCGTCCACGGCCGCATTCCAAGGTATGCAGTGGGAAGGTAGCCCAGATAGTACAGACGCAAGGCTGCATCGTAGATCCAGCTATCCACGGGAATATACGAGGAACCGATCGTACTGGAGGAGGTTTCAGCCACCTCCGTGTGGGAGGGAGCCATTGGGCCCGTCTGGCCGAGCAGCAAAGACGGTTTCAGGGCCATCGCCATCAACCCTAGCAGGAGCCACCGGGTCTGCCGGGGCCCACGGCGGTGCCGGTTGGGGTTGATGGTTCGGACGGCTGGGGTGGCCTTGAGGTACGGGAGATCCAAGTCCCGGAGATCCAAGTTCTGGCGCTCAAAGTCCTGGCGTTCAAGCAGGGGATTGGTCATAGGGCCCAATCGAGAGTCCTCATTCTGCAGTTGTCATTGGGGGAGTGCTCGTCCGGCGTGCCGGTAGCCGATCTGTTTGAGCGTGTACCGCTCTTCGAGGATAGTATACGTCCTGCCCCGCGCACTCCTTCCAGCATTTGAATAGCTGACCCCTCAAAAATCCGGCACACGTTGCCGATAGAGGAAAACCGGAGACGCTGTACCGAATTGCACACCCATTCAACGACCTTTCTGGAGAGCAGAGCCGCTGAGAGGCGCCTTCGCTCCTGATGCAGGAGCTCTGGTGCTCCGCTCATACATCATCTATGGACCACACCTTCCAGAACGCAGAACTTCCCCTTGACTACGCTGGCGTGGAGGATGGAAGCGCAATGAACGTCGGACCTCTTGGCGATGCATCCCCGAGAGAGGATGCGGACCCGCTGAGCAGCCAGATCCGGCATTTACTCGGGGGCGACCTCGAGATTGATTCACTTTTCTTCGAGACCCTCTGGAGAACCGGTCTGCGGGTGGCGATCGAAGAGTTGGCGGTTCGGAATGCCGAAGAAGAGCGAGTTCATCGCTCGGAGAGCCGGGAAGAGCCCAGGGGAGAGCCCCACCCCTTCTTCAGCTTCGACGGCTTCGGGTTACCCATGTGGATACAACCGCCGGTCAGCTCTGCGAACTCGACACCAGATCCGCAGACGGTTGGGTCAGCGGTGGTTGATCCAGTTTGTCTGGATCCGGCTCTCGATCCGGTTTTGGCCAGTCAGCAAGAGATGTATCTCCCGGTGACGGAACAAAGCGCCTGCCGGATTCTAAAGGTGAGCCCGCACAGCACGCCCACCGAAATCCGAGCCGCATATCACAGCATGGCCAGCCAGTGGCACCCCGACCGGGCAGGTGCGGGTTCTCAGTTCCAACAGCGGCTGGCCAACGAGCAGATGGCCGCGATCAACGCGGCCTATCACCTGCTGCGGACCTCACCGACGGGCCTGCGATGATTCGAGGATCAGGTACGGTGCCGGTCTGTTCGTTCGTGGGTTCTTTTCGGATGGAGAAACTGGTGTTCGCCGATGCTCGCCCCGCGCCGGCAGGTATTCTTGCATTTCCTTCGCCGCCTGTAGCATACTCAAAGCCATGATCTTCTGTTGCACCAACGCTGCTGGAATGCACATGGATGTGACCATGTGTAGCCGGTTGTGGGTGCGTGCCGGAACGGTCTGATGCGCTAGCGCAGATATGATCAGGTTCTGAACGGCTCACGATCCTCAGGGATGGTGAGCCGTTTTTCATTGCAGGTGATGCAAAGAAGAAATCTATCGATTGGACCAAGGAGTTATAAGATGCCCGAGGAAGTTTCCACGCCGAAACAACAGCTTGCAACGCTTGCCATCCACGCCGGACAGGCGGACGACAGCTCGACGCATTCCCGCGCCGTGCCTATCTATCAGACCACGTCCTATCTCTTCAACGACTCCGACCATGCGGCCCGGCTCTTTGGATTGAAGGAGTTCGGCAACATCTACACGCGTCTGATGAATCCCACCACCGATGTGCTGGAGAAGCGCATTGCGGCTCTGGAAGGGGGCGTGGCCGCCCTGGCAACGGCCTCTGGGCAGGCCGCGGAGACCCTGGTGGTCCAGACGCTAGCCAGGGCCGGAGAGGAGATCATCTCCACAACGTCTCTCTACGGTGGCACCTACAACCTCTTTCACTACACGCTTCCCCGACAGGGAATCACGGTTCGATTTGTCGATGCGGATGACTTCGATGGTCTGCGAGCTGCGATCAATCCCCGGACGCGCGCCATCTACACCGAGACGCTGGGCAATCCCAAGCTGGAGGTCGTGGATATCGAAACACTCGCCAGCATTGCGCATGAGCATGGCCTGCCGCTGATCATCGACAACACCGCCGCCTCGCCGATACTGGTGCGGCCGATCGAGTGGGGAGCGGACATCGTGATCCACTCCGCCACCAAGTTCATCGGTGGCCATGGAACCACGCTGGGCGGTGTGATCGTTGACGCGGGCAGGTTTGACTGGAAGGCTTCGGGCCGCTTCCCGGAGTTTGTTGAGCCGGATCCCTCCTATCATGGGCTCTCCTATGCGGATGCCTTCGGATCCCTGGCCTTCATCCTCAAGGCGAGGGTGCAGGGCCTGCGCGATACCGGCGCGGCACTGGCGCCCTTCAGCGCCTTTCTTCTGCTGCAGGGCGCTGAGACGCTCCACCTGCGGATGGAACGGCACTCCCAGAATGCGCTGGCGGTAGCCCAACATCTCGCCGGCCACCCCGGAGTCGCCTGGGTCAACTATCCCGGTCTGCCCGCCAGCAAGCACCATGAACGGGCCCGGAAGTACATGCCGGACGGACAGGGCGCCCTGATCACCTTTGGCATCAAGGGCAGGGGAGCAGGCAGCGGCTATGATGCCGGCAAGACCCTGATTGACTCCCTGAAGTTGTTCTCTCACGTGGCCAACATCGGTGACGCGAAGTCACTGGTGATCCACCCCGCCTCGACGACCCATGCGCAACTGAACGCCGAGGAGCAGGCAGCCACCGGCGTCACCCCGGAGATGGTCCGGCTCTCTATCGGAATCGAGGACATTCGCGATATCCTGACAGATCTGGACCAGGCAATCTACGCAGCCAACGGAGCCAAATGACGAGCAGCACCCCACCTGTCTCTTCCATTCCATCGCCCACCTTCGAGGGGGACTTCGTCCTGGACGAAGTTCTCTCCCTCGAGAGTGGCGAAGTTCTCGTCCGCCCTACCTTGCACTATGCCATCTATGGGCGGCGGGAGGCGGCGCGGGATCATGCCGTGCTGGTGTGTCACGCCCTCTCCGGTTCGGCGGAGGTAGCCACGTGGTGGCCGCAGTTGTTTCTTCCTGGGGGACTGCTTGACCTGGAGCGCGACTGTGTCATCGGAATCAACATCTTTGGTTCCTGTTATGGATCCACGGGCCCGACCAGCATCGACCCGGAGACGGGAAAGCTCTATGGGCCCACGTTTCCGCTGATCAATATCCGCGACATCGTCCGCGCTCAGGTGAAGCTGATTGATTTTCTCGGCATCAGCCGGCTGAAGTTGGTGATCGGAGCCTCGATCGGCGGCATGCAGGTGCTGGAGTGGGCGATTCAGTTTCCAGATCGGGTGGCGCGAGCGATCAGCATCGGCGTAGCCCCGCTGGGCGCTATGGGTCTGGGCCTCAATCATCTGCAGCGCCAGGCCATCATGCTGGATCCGGACTGGAAGGGCGGCTATTACACTCCGGACCGGCCTCCCCGGGGAGGGCTGGCGCTGGCCCGCGCTCTGGGAATCATCAGCTACAAGTCCGTACCCCTGTTTGAGCAGCGTTTCAATCGCAAGCCGAACCGTAATGGGGATGAGAATCCCTGGATTTCCACCTCGGCTGGTCAAAATGGTCGCTTTGATATCGCTGGTTACCTGGACTTCCAGGGAGAGAGGTTCATTGGCCGCTTTGACGCCAACTCCTATATCTCGCTGACGCGAACCATGGACATCTTCGATCCCATCCGTGCGCATGTTACGCCTTATGAGGCCTACAGCCGGATCAAAGCTCACCTGACGCTGGTGGGGATCTCCACTGATTGGCTATTTCCGCCCGAGGATGTCCGCTCTCTGGCGGCGATCATCAAGGCCGCCGGCGCCCATTGCGACTACCGCGAGATGGCCTCGGTACACGGACACGATGCGTTCCTGGTAGAGCCGGAACAGTTGGTGAAGCTTCTCAGCCCGGTGTTTGTTTAGAGTGAGGCCGCCTGCGGCCAACTGCGACTCCGCCGCCCGGCTTCCATTCCCCCGCGGCTCTGGCATTCTTCTGCCAGCGGGCTGCAGAGGAGTGAGCGCCCCGCCTTCTTCCTGCGTCTCACCCTATAATTGAGTCTGCAAGCGCTTAATTTAATGAGCGCCGTATGCTGACTGGGCCTCTGTCTTTCATTCCTCCTTTCTTAACCGATGAACATTAAAGCTGTCGCGAAGCTCGCACAGGTTTCTACCGCTACGGTGTCGCGGACCATGAATCGCTCTGCCAGGGTGAGTCCGGAGACCGCTGAGCGGGTGCTGAGAGCTATCGAATCTCTGAATTTCCACCCGGACACCAACGCCAGAGCGTTGGGCTCCGGGCGCAGCAACCTCTACGGTCTGATCATCTCTGACATCACCAACCCATTCTTCCCGGAGCTGGTGAAGTCGTTTGAGGATATTGCGGTGCGGCATCTCCAGGAGGTTCTGGTCAGCAACACCAACTACGAGCCCGAGCGGATGAAGATCTGTGTGCAGCATATGCTGCAACGCCGGGTGGATGGGGTTGCGATCATGACCTCAGAGATGGACGATCACCTGATCGAGGGCTTCCGTCGCCTGAACATTCCCATGGTGTTTCTGGATTCCGGCGCGGCTGCGCCAGGCGTCAGTTGCATCCGCATCGACTACTCGGCTGGTGTGGATGCGGCGATGCATCACCTGATCAAGCTGGGGCACAGGCGCATCGCCTTTCTCAGCGGTCCCATGTCCCTGGCTTCGGCGCAGGTGCGTTCCAAGGCGTTCATGGAGAGTGCGGCGCGTGACCACCTGGAGAATAGCCCCCAACTCATTCAGGAGGGAAACCACCAGATGGACGGTGGCCATGCGGCGATGCAGAGAGTCCTGTCTGCGCCGATACGACCGACCGCCGTGTTAGCCTCCAATGACCTTACCGCCATTGGAGCCATGGGAGCGATCACAGAGGCTGGACTGCGCGTGCCCGAGGACATCTCGGTGGTTGGATTTGACGATATTGACATCAGCGCCTTTCTCACACCGTCTCTTACCACGGTAAGCCTGCCCCGCGCCCAAATCGCCGCCGCGGCATTTCATGCCCTGTTTCGTGAGGAAACCTCGCGCAACTCCCAAACGGTGCAGGGAGAAGAGCACATCATCCAGCCTGCACTGGTGATCCGCAGTTCCAGCGGGCCAGCTCCGCGCAGGCGGCGATAGCGAGAGGCGGACCACCCAGGCAGGAGAGACTGCAACGGCTGGTGGTCTTGGTTGGCTCCTTCGATGATGTCGATCTCGCAGATCTCACGAAGACCTTGATATCCTCAAGCCATCGCCTCCGTTCTCAAATCCGCCAGCCTGGTGAACCTCGCCGTCTTTGAGCGAATGCTCCATGCCACGCAACCGGAGCTCTCCGAGGTTCGCAACTTTCTGCTTCTGCAGCACCCTCTGGCTTTGGGTACGGCCATCCATGCCACGCCGCTGATTGCCGCCATTCACGCCGTCCTGCCGGAGGCCAGGGTCTCCGCCGCTGCCAGCGGCTTTGCTCTGGAGATTCTGCGGCACAACCCTGGCCTGGAGACTCTGGTTTCCACCCCCAGCCCGCTGCGTGAGTTTGCGGCCTCATCCAGGGCGCTCCGCCGTGCGCATCCCTTCGGCCGCGAGCAGCACGCCGTTCTGCTCACCACGGGCAATGAGCGATCCCGGGTCATCCTCTCGGCGGTGTTGGCCGGCAGTCCGGTCCGAGCCGGCTTCACGCTGCTGCCCGAGCTTGCGGCAGCCCACCTCCAATTTGATTCGCGCCTGAGCCAGATCGCCAATAATCTGCGCATCCTGGATCTACTGGGTCATGCGCCGGCACTGCTCGAGCAACTGCGGGCGAACCCGGGCCTCCTGGAACCTCAGGTCTTCCCATCCGCGGATGATCTCGACATCGCGCATCACCTTCTCCGCGAGCAGGGTATCGACGAGAAGGAGCCTATTGCGGTTTTTATTACCCAGACCAGCCCCACGCAGCAGAAGTCCTGGCGCGCCGAGCGCTTCCGTGCGGTGGCGGAGACGCTGCGTCGCACGCACCAGATGCAGATCGTCTTCGCAGGCGCCAGCGCCGAGGCGCCCGCCATCGACGTTCTGCGCGCCGGTCTCAGCTTCCCAACTGCCAACCTCGCTGGCCAGACCCGTCTGCTGGTGCTTGCGGCGACCCTCTCGCTCGCCGATGTTGCCGTTACCCTGGACACTGGCCCCATGCATCTGGCGCGCGCCGTGCGGCTCCCCATGGTGATCATCGCCCCGGCCTGGTCTCCTGAGGTGGAATGGCTTCCTCTGGGCAATCCCCGTGCCCGGATTCTCAAAAACGCCGAACTACCGAGCGCTCCGCGAGATTACATTATTGATGAGGTCAGCGTGGACGAGGTGCAGCAGAATCTCGATGATCTGCTTCGGATCTATCCTCCTCGCACCTTCTGCTATCGCGTTCAGAGTTAAAGCCTCTTCGAACCGGATATCAACCAACCTTTGGGTACCTGGAGAGATCAGGTACATGGCGCCTGAGGGGGAGTCTGAAGGAGGGTTGCACTGGGCTGAGGCGGCCAAGAGCCCTTTGGTGTCTGCACCAGAGACAAATTCATGCGACTGGGTAGTTCTGGCTCTTTGGAACGGTAAGCGTCATGTGGCGAAGATATTCCTGAAGTCCAGGTGCAGCGTTGCAGATGCACTGCACGGGTTCAGGATACCTGGAACGCAAGTCGCCGCGTCGCGATGAGCTCAGCCCGCGCAAAATAGACGGCGTCGCCATCGATGCGGCCAGCGGAAGACTTTCTAAGCGGCCGGCCATCGGGTGGATGGATGTGGAGGGCAAGGTCACCGGTGAACGGTCGCTCAAAGTTGATTTCGATCTCCCAGGAGCGGTCTGCAAGCGCCACTGTAGACCAACCGAGGCGACCAAAGCGCGTGGGGCAGTGCCCGACGCGGATGCGTTCGCCAGCGGCGAACCAGTGTTTTGGCGCGGCCTTTTGCAGATGGCAGACGTTGCGGTTGCCTTCCTCGTAGCACAGCAGCCAGCGCAGCCCCATCGCCGGCTGCAGAACGCTATTGACCACAGCCGACCAGCCGTACCGGCTACCCTGTCCGGGCATGCCTCCCGGAATCCATGCATCTTCCGGTGCATAGCGGTTTCCAGAGTCGGCTGCGTAACAGGTGAGAGCGTAAAGGGTGAGCAGAAAGGGCCGATAATCCTGCTGGCGTATGCGGACGGAGAGCGTTCCATGCGCCATGAAGTTCGAGGTGCGCTGCCGGGCGCCGTCGGTGTTGAGTCCAACGATCTGCATCCCGGCAATCTCGCGGTGGCGAAGGTGTCCAATATCGAGCGCCTCATCGCCCCAGTCCGCTGTAAACCAATCCATCATGAAGCGGTGATTCTCATAGCTCTTCAACTGGTGAGGATCATGGTTGGTATCGCTGGGAGTGAAGGGGGTAATCGCTGCCTGCTTCATCTCCGGAGAACATCGGCCGAGTGTAATGCGAAGCGATTCCTGGATGAGGCTTCGCATCTCGGCCGCCACACCCGAGTAGCGGTCTCCGAGCGCCTGCCACTCAGGTCGATGGTGATCCTGAGCGGCTCGATGGAGGCAGCGAGCATGTTCGGAGAGGCCGCGCCACGTCCATGCAGCGTTTTGAAAGTAGTAAGGATGGGACTGGGGAAAATCGTTTTGGGGATCACCGAGATCGGCTTCGGGCGATCCCCAGATCAGGCCATGATGGGGATTGTCCGGAGGGAAGGTCTGCTTGCTGTATTCATAGCGGGCGAGAACGAACGAGATCATTTTTTCCAATGCCGGCAACCTTGCGGAGAGGGCGTCCGCGTCGCCGCTGTAGTCGTAAGCGCGGGCTGAATTGGCCAGAAATACTCCGGTGTTCAGGGGCGCTTCCACCTGCTCCTGCGTGTTGTAAAGAAAATTTCCGTCGGGCAGGATGTAATGGTCGAGATAGTACTGGAAGCAGGGCTCGACTTCTTCGGTCAGGTTCCATAGCTGCTCGGCCCAGACGAACTCGTAGTGGGCCACGGGAAAGAGGGCGTGACTGCGCTCGGGAATCTTCGTGTAACCGCCTTCCCCGATCTGATACGTAGGCTTCAGGCCACGGTAACTTGCCCGGGAAAGCGTCATGCCGGCTCTTGCCGCATCCAGAAGCCATTCATCCGGAACTTCGACCGGCATGGAGCTTTCATAGAGATCATGCCAGTGGTTCCATATGCCAGCGAGCGCAGCATAGA